>NZ_JAQKGV010000008.1 GCF_028617075.1 Rubrobacter calidifluminis
GGGGATAGCGGGGCTCGATCTCGAGGTCGAGGAGGGGGAAGTCTTCGGCTTTCTCGGGCCCAACGGGGCCGGGAAGACCACCACCATCCGCACGCTCATGGGGTTTCTGCGACCGGATGGGGGGCGGGCCGAGGTCTTCGGGTTCGACGTGTGGCGGGAGAGCGTCGAGGTGAGGTTGCGGGTCGGGAACCTGCCCGGGGAGCTCGCCTTCTAGGACCGGATGAAGGGTGAGCAGATCATCCGGCTCTCCGCCCGGCTGCGTGGGGTGGATGATCTCTCCTACGCCCGTGCGCTCGCCCACAGGCTTGACGCCGACCTCACCCGTCCCGTGCGCAGGCTCAGCCGGGGAAACAGGCAGAAGGTCGGGATCGTACAGGCGATGTTCCACCGGCCGCCGCTCCTGATCCTGGACGAGCCGACCGGCGGGCTCGACCCCCTGGTGCAGGAGGAATTCCTGCGGATGATGTGGGAGGTGAAGGAGGAAGGACGCACGGTCTTCTTCTCTTCGCACAACCTGGCCGAGGTCGAGCGCGTCTGCGACCGGGTGGGGATCATCCGGGAGGGCACGCTCGCCGCCGTCGAGGAAGTTGGGAGGCTGCCCGGAAGGACTCTCCGGCTCGTGAGGCTGACCTTCGATTCGCCCGCCGACCCGGCCCCCTTCGCCGCGCTCCCCGGGGTCACTGACCTGAGGCAGGATGGAGTTGCGCTTTCGTTCTGGGTCCACGGCGATCTCGACTCGGTCGTCAAGCTCGCCGCGAGGCACACGGTCGTGGACATCGAGGTCGAGCGCCCCTCGCTCGAGGAGGTCTTCCTGGCGTACTACGGCGAGGGCGGGGAGGAGAGATGAGGGGGGCGAAGGTTCCTTCTGCCTCGACCCGGATCGTCGTGCTGGCCGGAAGCTCCCTCAGGCTTCGGTACAGGGGTGCGCTCGTCTGGGGAGTGTATCTGGCGGCGCTCGGCATCGCGTACGTCGCGCTCTACCCCTCGCTGGCGGACCAGCGGGAGCTTCTGAACGGCCTCGTGGGGAGGCTGCCGCGTGCGGCGCGGAGCCTCTTCGGTTTCGGTGCGGGCGCCGGGTTCGGCTCCATAGAGGCTCTTCTCGCCACCGAGCTGCTCGGCTTCATAGCGCCGCTCGCGCTCGCCTTCTTCGCCATCCTCGCCTCCGCCTCCGCGCTCTCCGGGGCGGAGGAGGACGGGAAGATCGACGTGGTGATGAGCAACCCGATAGCACGGTGGCAGCTCGTCGTCGGCAGCTTCGTAGCCAGCATGCTCTCGCTGGCGATCATCCTGGCCGTCATGGGGGTGCTGATGGAATTCGCCGCCCTCGTGGTGGGCGTGGACCTCTCCCCGGCCCGGCTGGTGGAGGCGCTTCTGAACCTTTGGCCGATGTCGGCCCTTTTCGGGGGCTTCGCGATGCTGTGTTCCGCGCTCACGCACCGGCGGGCCCCGGCGGTGGGCATCCCCGGGGCCGTGCTCGTCTTCATGTATGTCCTCAACGCGCTCGCCGGGAGCGTCGGGAGCATCGAGGGCCTGCGCCGCTTCTCGGCCTTCCACTACTACGGCGCCGCCATCCGGCAGGGGATCGACTGGTCGAACTTCGCCCTGCTCTCTGCCTCCGCCCTGCTTCTCGTGGTGCTGGCGGCCCTGGCGTTCGGCAGGAGGGATGTCTACACGTAGACGAGCGGTCCGGGGCGGTGCTAGAGTTCGTTTCCATGCGGAACGAAGAACTCGCCGGGCTCGTGGTCCGGGCGCGGGGTCTCGCGCTCTTCCGGGGCGTGCTCGGCACCCGGCCCGTCCGGGATCTGCTGTCCCTGCTCGGCCTGCTGGCGCGGGAGAGGCCGGACGCCGGGGAGGTGGCCGGGGTAGTGGGAGGGCTCTGGGCGGGTCTCGCCGCCTCCCGCGATCCCCTGCTCCCCGACGCCTGGCAGGCGCACTTTCTCGGGAGCATCCTCGACGACGAGAACCCCTTCAGCCTCGGTGCCGAGACGGGGGATCTTCCCCCGGCTCTCCTGGGGCAGGCCCGGCGCGAGCTCCCGGTGCTGCAGGGGCTCTTCGGGCTCAGGACAGAGTCTCTGCTCGCGCTCGTCGAGGAGCGCCTCCCGGAGCTCGGAGGGCTCTGGGAGCCGCTGGTCTACCCCGGGGCCGGCGGGGACGGCTCTCCGAGGCAGGAGATCGCGCGCAAGCTCGCCGCCGCGCCCGACTGGGGCGGGTGCGCGGAGCTTCTCGCCGGGCACTTCGCCCGCCAGGGGGCGGGGGCGCTCGGGCGCTACAGGGCCTTCCGCTGGCGGGAGGGGGGGCTCGTCCCGGTCGAGAGCCCGGACCCGGTGTGCCTGGAGGATCTCGTCGCCTACGAGGAGGAGCGGCGGCCCCTGATCGAGAACACCGAGCGGCTGCTCGCCGGGCTGCCCTCCCACCACGCGCTGCTCTACGGTCCTCCGGGGACCGGGAAGTCGTCCACCGTCAAGGCGCTCGCCAACGCCTACGCCGCGGACGGGCTGAGGCTGGTCGAGCTGCCCAAGGAGGATCTCGGCCGGCTTCCCGAGCTCATGCAGACGCTGCGCCGGAGGGGGGCCTGCTTCATCGTCTTCGTCGACGACCTCTCCTTCGAGGAGGACGAGGTCTCGTACAAGACGCTCAAGGCGCTGCTCGAGGGGAGCGTCGCCCCGCCGCCGCAGAGCGTCCGGCTCTACGCGACCTCCAACCGGCGCAACCTGGTGCGCGAGCGCTTCTCCGACCGGGAGGAGGACGACGTGCACGCCCACGATACCATGCAGGAGAAGCTCTCCCTGGCCGCCCGATTCGGGCTGCGCGTCACGTTCCCGCCGCCGGACCAGAGGCGCTACCTCGAGATAGTCTTCGGGCTCGCGCGGGCGCGGGGCCTGGCGATGCCGGAGGAGGAGCTGCGCGAGAGGGCGCTGCTCTGGGAGCGCTGGCACCCCGGACGCTCGGGGCGCACCGCCCGGCAGTTCGTCGACGGGCTCGAGACCGGGTTGAAGGAGCGCTAGAAGAGAAGCCTGCCCTCGCAGACGTACTCCGCCGGGCCGGACATGTAGAGAGGGCCTTCCCCGCCGTCCCACTCGACGACGACCATCCCGCCGTCCAGCTGCACCCGGACCGGACTCCGGGCGAGACCCTCCCGCAGGGCGGCCGCCGCCGTCGCGCACGAGCCCGAACCCGAGGCGAGGGTCTCGCCCGCGCCGCGTTCCCAGATCCTCATCCGCACGGAGCCTCCGCCGCCGCCGGCGGAGGCGAACTCGACGTTGGTGCCCCCGGAAAAGAGCGGGTCCCGCTCCACCTTCGGGCCGATCCGGCGCAGTTCGATCTCCTCGACGTCCTCCGCCGAGGGCAGGAAGGCGACCGCGTGCGGGTTGCCCATGGAGACGCGGAGGAAGGTGTAGCCGTGCAGATGCACCTCGCCGCCGAAGGACGGGCGCCCCATCTCTACGCGCGAGGATCCGTCGGGGTTCAGCACGACCTTCTTTATGCCCGAGGCCGTCTCTACCAGGAGCGCGTCGCGGGAGACCAGGCCCCGGTCGCGGGCGTAGCGGGCGAGACAGCGGATGCCGTTGCCGCACATCTCGGCGAGAGAGCCGTCGGAGTTCAGGTAGACCATCCTGACGTCCGCCCGCTCCGAACGGGCGGCGACGAGGATCCCGTCGGCCCCGACCCCGAAGTGCCGCTCGCAGGCCCGGCGGGCGAGGGCGGGAAGGTCCACGCCCTCGACCTCTTCCGGATCGAAGATGAGGAAGTCGTTCCCGGCCCCGTGCATCTTGGTGAAGCGCATGCTATGAAGCAGTATACAGGCGAGAGACGGGAAGCGAGGTGAGAGCGTGGAGGGCGGAGAAGGGGTTTGCCTCGAGGCCGAGGCCGAGCGGCTGTGGCGCTCGGGGATGGACCCGCAGGAGATAGCCGAGAGGATGGGTGTCGATCCCGGCTGGGTCGAGGCGCTCGTCTCGATGTGGGAGCCCGAGGAGGAAGACTACTCCTCGTAGCGGCCGCCGAGGTGGCGGGCCAGGAAGCGCTCGGCCGCGGCGTAGAACTTCAGGCGGTTCTCCGGCCGGGCGAAGCCGTGCCCCTCGTCCTCGAAGAGCAGGTACTCGTGCTCGACGCCGTTCTCTTTCAGGGCCGAGACGATCTGCTCGCTCTCGGCCCGCTTGACCCGCGGGTCGTTCGCGCCCTGAGCGATGAGGAGCGGGATCTTTATGTCCTGCGCCCGGAAGAGCGGCGAACGGCTCTTCAGGAACTCCTCCTCGGTCTTCGGGTTGCCAACCCGCTCGGTGAACGTGGAGATCAAAGGCTTCCAGTACGGCGGGATCGTGTTTATGAGCGTGATGAGGTTCGAAGGACCGACTATGTCCACCGCGCAGCGGAAGAGGTCGGGGGTGAAGGCCGCCCCGACCAGGGCGGCGTACCCGCCGTAGGATCCACCGTAGATCGCGACCCTCTCCGGGTCGGCGATCCCCTCTTCGACGGCCCAGCGCACGGCGTCGACCAGGTCGTCGTGCATCCTGCCGCCCCACTCCTTGTTGCCGGCGTTGAGGAAACGCTTGCCGTATCCGGTCGAGCCCCGGTAGTTGACCTGCAGGCAGGCGTAGCCGCGGTTTGCGAGCCACTGGGCCTCCGGGTCGTAGCCCCACTCGTCGCGGGCCCAGGGCCCGCCGTGGACGTCGAGGACCATCGGGAGCGGCTTCCGAGCCCCCGGCGGGAGGGTGAGGTACCCCTCGATCCGGAGCCCGTCGCGGGAGGTGAACGAGATGGGCTCCATCTTCGCCAGAGTGTAATCCGCGAGCGCCGGACGGTCGTGGAAGAGTAGCGTGCCCTCTCTACTCTTCCGGTCGTAGGAGTAGAAGGAGCCCGGGCCGTCGTCGGCGGTGAAGGCGACGATCCACCGCCGGTCCTCCCGGTCGCGGCTCACGACGGAGAAGTCCCCGGGGTGCAGCGAACGTATCGCCTCGAAGTCCTCCCGGATCTCCTCGTCGATCACCTCCCACTCGGTGCGGGCGCGGGCGAAGGCGACGGCCTGCACCTCGCGCGTCTCGGGGTGGACGAGCACCTCGGAGACGTCGTAGCGGGGGTCTTCGGCCAGGACTTGGATCTCATCCGTCTCTGTGTCGAGCTCCACCAGCCGGGCGGCGTCGGCGCCACGGGAGTCGCGCAGGAAGATCCTCCGTCCGTCGCCGGAGAAACCCACGGGGCCGCTCGAGAGCCCGTCCTCGGCGCTCCAGCGGAGTATCTCACGCCACTCTGCATGCTCGTCCTCGCGGAAGAGGAGCCCGAGGGAGCCGTCGGGGTAGACCGTGGCCGCGCCGCGCACCCGCAGGTCGGCGTCGGCGAGCCAGCCGGCTACGTTGCCCGGGTTCTCGGCGAGGAGCTCGAGCTCACCGCTCTTAAGGTCGAGGGCGCAGGCGTCGTGCAGCTCGGGGTTGCGGCGGTTGAGTTCGATCAGGATCTTTTCCGGATGGCGGCGGCTCTTCTCGAGCGGGCGGACCTGCACGTTCTCGAAGGGTGTCAGGGAGCGGGCGGCCACCTCGCCCGCCTTCGGCCTCACGGCGTACATCCGCCAGTTCTCGTCTCCGTCCTCGTCCTGCAGATAGAGGAGGTGCTCTCCGTCCTCGGCCCAGAAGTAGACGCGGATGCCCCGCTTCTCGTCATCTGTCACCGGCCGGAAATCTTCGCCGCCCGGCTTCGATCCGGCCGGACCGACCCAGACGTTGAGGACCCCGTCCTTCGGGGCGAGGTAGGAGAGGAGGGTGCCGTCGGGGGAGAGGCGTGGGGAGGTCATCTCGGGGTTGCCGAAGAGGACTTCTCGGGGGATGAGCGAGACGTGTTCTTCGTGCGGCATCTTCTTCCTCCTCTCGCCGGGAAACCGGGTGAGAGTTTAACGCGCTTCGGTACCGGAGTGATCCTCCGTGCTCTTCTGGGACGAGACGATCGCGGCGGCGACGTCCCGCCGGTAGGTGCGTAGCGCGAGCAACAGGATCAGACCGTTCAATACGAGCAGGGGGAGGAGTACGAGGAAGACCCTCTCCAACCCGAGCGAGCCGCCGCCGAGCGCGGCGGAGAGGGCCCCGAAGGAGACCGGGGCGAGCCCCTCGGCCCCGGAGCGCAGGACCTGCCGGATCGACTCAGCCCTCCCCCTCAGACGACCCACCAGCACGTCGACCCGGATCGCGTCGAGCGACGGCCTCGCCCCCGCGAGGAAGAACGCCCCGGCGGCGAAGAAGGGGATGGAGACGGAGAGCGAGCGCGAGATGAACGCCGGGTAGAGCGCGACCACCGAGAGCACGTAGCCCACCGAACCCACCAGTATCCTGCTGTTCACCACCCCGCGCCGCAGCAGCGCGTCGCTCAGTCGGCTGAGCGCCACCACCCCTGCCACCGCGCCGATGCCCACGACGAGGATCGCGAGGTTGGCCTCGCCCTGCGAGATGCCGTACCAGCCGGTGGCAAACACTATGGCGAAGGTGGCGATGGCCTGGAAGAAGAAGTCTCCCACCGACCGGGCTGCGAGTGCGATGAGGTCGGTGCGTACCTCGACCGTGTACTTCGCCGCCTCCCACATGGACATCTCGGAGGGGTCGTGCTCCAGCAGCCCGTGCGGGCTCGGCTCGACGCCGCGCTCGCGCACGAGCCTGCGCACCAGGCTCTCCTCGCCCCCTTCCTCCGGACCTCCGGCCCCGACCCGCTCCGGCTCCCCGACCTTCCAGAGGGCGAGCGCGAGAGACGCCCCGCCCGCGGCGAGCAGCCAGAAGTTCCACCGCCAGGAGGCCGCCCGCGAGAGGATGGGCGGGAGCACGTATCCTATGCCCAGCCCGATAAGGACGCCCGCGTTGACGATGCCGAGCGCCCGCGACCGCCTTGCCGCCGGGACGATGTCCCCGATCAGGGAAGGTATCACGGGGCCGGAGGTCGCGGCGGCCATCCCGAGGGCGAAGCTCGTCCCGAAGAACATCCAGAAGCCGGTCGAGGCTCCGAGCGTACCCATGGCCGCCGCCCATACCACGAAGCTCCCCGCCAGCAGCAGCGTGCGCCGGGCCCTGTCGGCGAGCATCCCGAGCGGTACGGCGGCCACGGCGCTGACGAAGAGCAGCGCCGTGGAGAGCATTCCGAGCCGGAAGTTTCCTATCCCGAAGGCGTGCTTGAGCGTGGGGCCTGTGGCCCCTATGAGCCCGCGCTCGGCGTAGTCGAGGGCGACCACGAAGAATAGCAGCAACAGCACCCGCCGGCGGTTGCTCGCGAGCAGTCCGTGCACGGCTCGCTGCAGCCTGCGGACACCCTGAACCACCCGGCCGAACCTCCCGGTCAGGGCCGGCGGGATGCCGCCGGCCGAACTTCGGCCGCACCCGCGCGGCCCCCAAAATCATCCTACCAGCGCGCCCTGCCCCGCGGGGATTTTATTTCGCCGCCCCACGCAGCCTCTCCAGATGTGCGTCCAGCAGCGCCCTCTGCTCCTCCGGCGGCCACTTCCCGGGTTCGAAGACGGCCTGCATCCCAACCCCGTCCACCAGCGCGACGAGCGAGTTGGTCTCCCGCACGGGATCCAGCGCGGAGTCGAGATCCCCCCGCCGCTGAGATTCCTCCACCAGCGCCCGCACCACGCCGCGCCACAGCGAGTACAGGTGGTTCTGCTCGGCCCTCAGCGCCTCGTCCCGCGCCGCACGCCCCCAGAACTCGAGCCAGACGCGCATCTCCTCGGCCCTCTCCTCGTCCAGCGGCAGCGCCTCCAGCAACACGGTCCTGAGCGCCTCGATGCCCTCCTTCTCTCGAGCTTCTCGCTCGAATCGCCCGACTGCCCGCTCGATCGAGAGATGCAGAGCATGCAGGAGCACCGCATCCTTGTCCTCGAAGTAGTGCGCCAGAACCCCCGTGGAATACCCGGCCTCGGAGGCGATCTCGCGCACCGTCGCAGCCTCCAAACCGCTCCTCGCCACGGCCCGCCACGCCGCCTCCGCTATCTCTCTCCTCCGCCTCTCGTGATCCACCACCCTCGGCAATTCGAACCCCCAGCCTGTCTCCCCGCTGAAATATATTATAACGACCGTCCGAAATAAAACGTAAAGGAGGGGCAATGGCCTGGTTGCTTCTGGTGGTGGCGGGATTTTTCGAGGTTGGGTTTGCGCTGGGGCTCAAGCTCTCGCAGGGGTTCACGCGGCCTTGGCCGGTGGTCGGGATGGTGTTTTCGGGAGCGCTGAGCTTCTCTTTGCTGGCGTGGGCGATGCGGGGGTTACCGGTGGGGACGGCGTATGCGGTATGGACCGGGATCGGGGTGATAGCCCTCGTCCTGGCCGGGGTCGTCGTGTTGAGGCTGACGGAGGTCGGGTAGTGATCTTCTGGTTCTATCTGGTCGTGGCGATAGTGCTCGAGGTCGCGGGGACGAGTGCTATGAAGCTTTCGGAGGGTTTTACGCGGCCGGGCCCTTCGGCGGCGATCCTCCTACTGTATGGGGCGAGCCTCTATCTGTTCACGCTCGCGCTCAGGAAGATAGACGTGAGCGTGGCGTACGCGGTGTGGAGCGGGGTTGGGACGGCGATGATCGCGCTGGTCGGGGTGCTGTGGTTCCGGGAACCGGTGACGGCGTTGAAGATGGTCTCGCTTCTGCTGATAATCGCCGGGGTCGTCGGGCTCAACCTCGGCGGGGTGCACCGCTGAGGACGTCGCGCATCGAGTAGAGCCCGGGAGGAGCCGAGACGACGAACCTCGCGGCCCTGAGGGCGCCTGCGGCGAAGACCCGGCGGGAGAGGGCGCGGTGGGTCACCTCCACCTCCTCGTCGTCCCCGAGGAAGAGGAGGCGGTGCTCCCCGACGACCGCCCCGCCGCGGACGGCGTGCACCCCGATCTCGCCCTTCTTCCGCGGGGTCACACCCTCGCGGCCGAAGGTGGCGACCTCCTCCAGCTTCACGCCTCTCCCTTCCGCGGCGGCGCGCGCCAGGAGCAGCGCCGTCCCCGAGGGAGCGTCCCGCTTGTTCCTGTGGTGGGCCTCGACGAGCTCGATGTCGTAATCTTCACCGAGTCGCTCCGAGAGGAGGTGTACCACCTCGCGCAGGAGGTTCACCCCGACGCTCGTGTTCGGGGCGAGCACGATGGGCACCCTCCCGGCGGCCTCCCTCACCTGCTCCGTCTGCTCCCCGGAGAGCCCGGTCGTCCCGATCACGGCGGGCTTCGCGCAGGCGAGGTGCTCCACGGTCGCCTCCGGTGTCGTGAACTCGATCAGGACCTCCGCGTCCTCCGGAGGGACCTCCGTGGCGGCGACGCCGGCCCGGCCCCACCCGCACAGCTCGCCCAGGTCCTCGCCCAGGTGCTCCGAGCCGGACCGGACCACCCCTCCGGCGAGCTCGAGGTCCTCGCTCTCGAGCACGGCCCGACAGAGCTCGCGGCCCATCCGGCCCGCCGCCCCGATGATCGCTGCTCTTGTCACACTTCTTCGGGGGTGGGGAGCAGGTGGGAGTGGCGCTCGAGTACCTCCTGCAGTCTGCGGAGGTTCTCCCCCTCCATCGGCGAGAGCGGCAGCCGCATCTCGTCCGAGCAGAGCCCCAGCAGCGAGGCCGCGGTCTTCACGGGGATGGGGTTCGTCTCGATGAAGAGCGCCCGGAAGAGGGGCAGGAGCTCGTAGTGCATCTCGCGTCCGCGCGCGAAGTCGCCCGAGAGGAGCGTGCGGACCATCCGCGAGACGGCCGCCGGGGCGACGTTCGAAGCCACCGAGATCACGCCGTCGCCGCCGAGCGCGATGATCGGGAGCGTCAGCGAGTCGTCCCCGGAGAGGATGACGAACTCCTCCCCGCACGTCCGGCGGATGTCGGCGGCGAGGTCCATCGAGTGGGTCGCCTCCTTCGTTCCGACGACGTTCGGGATCTCCGCCAGGCGCGCGGTTGTCTCCGCCGAGAGCGCGACCCCCGTGCGGGAGGGGATGTTGTAGAGGATCAGGGGGAGCGAGGTGCTCTCCGCGATCGCGGCGAAGTGGCGGTAGAGCCCCTCCTGGGTCGGCTTGTTGTAGTAGGGGGTGACCTGCAGCGAGCCGTCGGCGCCCGCCTCCTCGGCCATCTTCGTGTAGCGGATCGCCATGTCGGTGCTGTTCGAGCCGGTGCCCGCGATCACCGGGACCCGACCGTTCGCCACCCGGACCACGGTCTCGACGACGAGCCGGTCCTCCTCTTCGGAGAGGGTCGGGCTCTCCCCCGTCGTGCCGCAGGGGACCAGGCCGTCGACGCCCTGGTTGATCTGGAACTCCACCAGCCCCTCGAGCGCCTCGACGTCGACCTCGCCGTTTCTGAACGGTGTGACGAGCGCGGTGAAGGTGCCTCTAAACATCTCTCTCCTCCAGCTCGAAGTCCCTGTGGAGGCTTCTTACCGCCTCCTCCACCCTCTCCACGGGTATAACACATGTTACCTGTATCTCCGAGGTCGAGACCATCCGGATCGGGATGCCCGCCCGACCCAAAGAGGCGAACATCCTGGCCGCGTATCCGGGGCGGTTGAGCATGCCGGTCCCGACCACCGAGACCTTCGCCAGGCCCAGCTCGCCCTCGGCCTCGCCGCCCAGGGAGGAGGCGACCTCCCCGGCGAGCTCCCTGGCCTCCTCGTAGTCGCCGCGCCGCACGGTGAACGCCACGTCGGAGATGCCCGCGCGGTTCGCGCTCTCGACGATGACGTCGACCGAGATGCCGCGCCCGGCGAGCGGTTCGAAGACCTTGCTGAGCGTCCCCGGGCCCGTGCGGATCCCACGCAGCGTGATGCGCGAGACGTCCAGGTCGTGGACTATCCCGGCGACCGTCTCCCGCGTCTCCAGGTGTTCCAAGACGTCACCTCCCCTTATCACCGTGCCCGGACCCTCTTCGAAGGAGCTCTTCACGTGCACCTCTATCCCGTAGAGCGCGGCGAGCTCGACCGCCCGCGGGTGCATGACCTTCGCCCCCCGCCAGGCCATCTCCGCCATCTCGGCGGTGGAGATCTCGGGTATCCTGCGCGCTGCGGGGACGATCCTCGGGTCCGCGGTGTAGACGCCGTCTACGTCGGTGTAGATCTCGCAACGGCTGGCCCCGAGCGCCGCGGCGAGCGCGACCGCGGTCGTGTCCGAGCCGCCCCGCCCGAGCGTCATCACGTCGCCCAAAGAGTTCATCCCCTGAAAGCCCGCGACGATCACGACCTTTCCCTCGCCGAGCAGTTTCTTTATTCGATCCGGGCGCACCTCGGAGATGATCCCCGAGCCGTAGCGGCCGGTCGTCCTCATCCCGGCCTGCGGGCCGGTCAGGGAGACGGCCTCGATCCCCCGGTCGGAGAGCGCCATCGCCAGGAGCGCTACCGATTGCTCTTCACCGGTCGCCAGCAGCTGGTCTATCTCGCGCGGGGAGGGGTTCTCGCTCACCTCGGAGGCGAGGCGCAGCAGGTTGTCGGTCGTCTTGCCCATCGCCGAGACCGTCACCACGAGGTCCACCCCCGACCTTCTCGTCCGGGCGACGCGCCCGGCCACGGCTTTTATGTGTTCGGCGGTCGCGACCGAGCTTCCGCCGTACTTCTGGACGATGATCCCCAAGGCTGTCTCTTCCTCCCGACGCGGGATGCTCTTCCGGCGGATAGCCTAGCGCATGCGGTCGGATTTCGCACCATCTTCCCCCGGCCTCCGGGCGAGTTCTTCTCGGATCCCGAGCCGTCCCCGGCTGAGCTTCACCCACCCGGCGGTGATCACCATCCCGACGAGCACCGCGGCGGTCACGAGCAGCCCACCCTCCGGGCCGAACGCCCCGCCGGTCCAGACGTCCGGCCCGCGCTCGCGGCTGGCGAAGAAGACCGCCCCGACCGGAGAGGTGCCGCTCACCGGTAGTCCGTAGACCACGCCCTCGAAGATGTTCCAGGTTATGTGGATGCCGATCGGGATAGCGAGCTCCCCGGTGAGGACGTACCCGGTTCCCAGCAGGAGCCCGGCGAGCGCCACGTTCGCCGCGCTGACGGCGGTGGCGTTGGGGTTGAACAGATGCAGGAGACCGAAGAAGGCCGAGGATAGCACCCAGGCTGCCACCACCGCCCCGCGCTCTCCGATGAAGGGGAGGTTGAGCCCTTCGGCCAGGTTTCTGAGCTGGTATCCGCGGGAGAAGGTCTCTTCGTAGATCCCGACACACAGGTAGAGCACGAGGACCGGAAGGAGCGCGGTGGCGAAGGGGAGGCCGGGGAGCAGCGATTCGAGGGTTCCCCGTACCTTCACCCAGCCGAGTGCGTCCTCGACCGCGAATACGCCGCTGATGAGCGCGGCGCCGAGCACGAGCCCGAAGAGGAGGTCGTAGAACCACCTGCGCCCCAGGTGGAATCCGAAGTCCTCGAAGCGCCTGCGGTCGAAGAACCGCCCGGCTAGCCACACGCTCACGAGCACCGCCGGCAGGTTGGCGACGAAGCCGACGAGCGAGAGGCCTATCCCCCCGCCCCCGGCGGCCCTCCAGGAGACGAAGAGTATCCCGGCGAAGATTCCCGCCAGGATCTGCCAGAGGACGAACTGCAGCAGGAGACGCCACAGCGCGCGCGGTCGGGAGGTTTCGCCTCCACCCTCCAGAAAGATCCACACCAGCGTCCGCACGACCGGCTACCCCGTCTTCTTCATCTCCAGCGTCTTCCGGATCGCGCCCCTGTACTCCCGGACCATCCGCTGGTAGCGGTCCACCTCTCTGAACGCCTCCTTGCCTGCAGGGCCCCACCTCCCGAACCGGCGCTTGAGCGCGACGGTGGCGAAGTGGAGGGCGCGGTAGTAGATCGAAAGCTCTTCCAGGCTCATCGCGGGACGGTCCGGGCGGACGCTCTGCTCGTGGGCCTCCTTCGGCGTGAGGTGGACCCGGGGCTCCGTCTCCCCGTAGCTGCCGCCTCCGACGAGGCCGTCCAGCGTCGCGAAGACCTCCTCATCCTCCGGACGGTCGGCGAAGTCCTCCCCGGCGTAGAGGTAGCGGACCGTTCCGGAAGCATCGAGCGCCACGACGGCGGGGACGGCGACGTGCTCCTCCTCGTTCCAGAGTCCCCAGAGCCTCGCCAGCTCCCCCCGCGCGTCGCTGAGCAGCGGGAACGGAAGGATGAGTCTGGAAGCCATCCCGGCGCCCCGCTCCGGGGGATCGACGCTTATACCGGCGAGCTGTACCCCGCGCCGCTCGAACTCCCCGAACTTCCTGGCGAAGCTGACCAGCTGCCCGTTGCAGTACGGTCACCAGTCGCCCCGGTAGAAGACGAGCACCACAGGTCCCCGCTCGAGCTGTCCCGAGAGGTTCCACGGTTCGCCTCGCTGATCCGGAAGCTCGAAGCAGAACGCCCTCTCCCCGACCTCCAGCCTCGCCATCCTTCTCCTCTCCCGCGCTTGCCTTACCGTGAGCGCGTCTATGCTACAACACGAACACTTTTTACCGCACCGGAGGTTAGAGCGTGGAGCGCTGGAACGACGAGGACTCGAAGCTGTTCATGGACCTCGGCCGCTACTTCGTGCCCGAGAGGGAGTACCAGATCGGGGCGATCTGCGCCCTGATCCCGGTCTCTACGTACGAGCCCTTCGAGGTTCTGGACCTCTGCTGCGGCGAGGGTCTCCTCGCGGAGGCCATCCTCGAAGCGTTTCCAAGATGCTCGGTGCGCGGCCTCGACGGCTCTCCAGCCATGCTTGAGGCAGCGACGAAGCGTCTCGCCCGTTTCGGGGACCGCTTCGCCGCAGGGGAGTTCGACCTCACCTCCTCCTCCTGGCGCGGCGCTTACGGGCCGGTGCGCGCCGCCGTCTCCTCGCTCGCCTTCCACCACCTCGACGGCGCACAGAAGCGCGCTCTCTTCCGAGACGTGTACCACATGGTCCAACCCGGCGGGGCCTTTATCATCGCCGACCTGGTGATGCCCGTCTCCGAAGCGGGCGTGAGGCTTGCCGCCCGCTCCTGGGACGAGGCGGTCCGCGAGCGCTCTCTCAAACTCCTCGGGGACGAGCGGGCCTTCGAGCGCTTCGAGGAGGAGAGGTGGAACCTCTACCGCTACCCCGACCCGGAGGTAGATAAGCCCTCTGCCCTCTACGAGCAGCTCCGCTGGCTGGATGACGCCGGATTCGAGGGGGTGGACGTATTCTTGATGTATGCCGGCCACGCGGTATTCGGCGGGATGCGCCCGTGACGGAGACTCGGAACGTCAGCGACTACGGGTGCCCGGTGCTCTGAGCTCACCTTCGGAGGTGAGGGCGGGGCGCCCCGCGAGGAACGCGCGATGATACTGGCTGAGGGGCGAAGACCTCCACGATCTCGTCCGCCGGCAGAAAAGCCCGGGCTACGGAAAAAGGACCGGGGCGGAAGACCCCGGTCCTCGAAATTTCTCTTATCCGTAAACTTCGGATCAGGAGCTGCTCGAAGAGCTGCTCATCATCGAGGAGCTGCTCATGGAGCTGCTGCTCATGGAGCTGCTGCTCATGGAGCTGCTGCTGGCTGGGCTGCTGCTCGCGGCGCTGCTGGCCGCGCTGCTCGCCCCACCACCCCCGCCACCCCCGCAGGCGGCGAGTACCATGGCGGAGAGCACCAGCGCCCCGATCAAAAGAACCACCTTCCTTATCCCTGTTGACGCGGCGCGTCTCACCAAACGACCTCCCTCTTGTTTCGTTTTCACGTCCGTTCGCAACGCCCGTCTGCTGGCTCAGTATCCTATCGCATCTCGGCGCAGATATCTTAGCGTAGTCGGGATCATAGTACAAAAATATAAAAAATTAATAAGGAAACGCAATAAAGACCATCTCCCCCGAAATTCCCCGGAGCGGTTTTTCTGTGCAGGGTGCCCGAAGAATGACCCCCGACCCGGGGCATAACATGTTCGATGATGATGTCACGTGAGGGGTGTGGAGCCGGGAAGGTCCGGCGGGGCGCTCCTGAAGGGGTTCTGATCCACGGGAGGTGGGCTCTGAAAGCTGGCCGGGTTCGATTTGTGTTTTTCGCTGTGTTGGCGCTCGTTTTCTCTCTTCTGGCCGGAGGCTGCGGCGGGGGGCAGGCCTCTGGCGGGGGGTCCTCCTCGTCCTCTCCGGCGGCTGAGGGGAGCAGGACGCTCACGGTTTTTGCGGCGGCTTCGCTCACGAACGCCTTCGGTCAGCTTGCGGGTGATTTCCAGAAGGAGCATCCCGGAGTGCGGGTACGCAACAACTTCGACGCCAGTTCGACGCTCGCCACCCAGATCGAGCAGGGAGCTCCGGCGGACGTATTCGCCTCGGCCGACACCCAGCAGATGCGGATCCTGCAGAAGAAGGGGCTCATAGAGGGGGCACCCCGGGTGTTCGCGAAGAACCGCGAGGTGGTGATCGTGCCGAGATCCAACCCTGCGCACATCCGGAGCTTCAGGGATCTGGCGAAGCCCGGCGTGAAGCTCGTGCTCGCCGCGAAGGACGTCCCGGCGGCGGTCTACGCGATGCAGATACTGGGCAAGGCGGCCAGGGACCCCTCCTACGGGTCTTCCTTCAAAAAAGGAGTGCTCTCGAACATCGTCTCGCGGGAGCAGGACGTGCGGGCGGCTGCGAACCGGGTCGCCGTCGGTGACGCGGACGCCACCTTCTGCTACGCGAGCGACGTCACTCCGGACATCCGGAACAAGGTGAAGGTCGTCGAGATCCCGAGGACCCTCAACGTCGTCGCTACATACCCGATAGCGGTCGTCAAGGGATCCAAGAACGCCAGGCTGGCCCGGGAGTGGGTCGATCTCGTGACGAGCCAGAAGGGACAGCGGGTGCTCAAGAAGTGGGGTTTCATGCTGGTCTCCTCCGGCTGATGGTGTGGAAGAAGGAACCCCACAAGACGCGGCGCAAGCCCTCTGCGGGCTCGGACTGGTTCACCTCCGGGCTCGCGGTCGCCGCACTGGGGCTCCTCGCCGGGTTCATAAGCGTCCCGCTCGTGAGCCTCCTGGTGTGGACCTTCGACCAGAAGGCCTGGTCGGCGATGGCCTCGCCGGTCGCCCGGCAGGCTCTCGCGCTCAGTGCCCGCACGACGTCGACGACGATGGCGATCCTGATCCTGTTGGGCACCCCGGCTGCGTACATCCTCTCCCGGGCGCGCTTCCGGGGGATGCGGGCGCTCAACACCCTGATGGAGCTTCCCGTCGTCCTGCCGCCCTCGGCCGCAGGGATAGCGTTGCTTCTGGCGTTCGGGCGGATGGGGCTCCTCGGGAGCGGGCTCGACGCCTTCGGGATAGAGCTGAGCTTCACGACGGCGGCCGTGGTGATGGCCGAGGTTTTCGTTGCCGCACCGTTCTACGTCCGGCAGGTCGCCACCGGTTTCGCGGGCGTCGAGCGCAGCGTCGAAGAGGCGGCGCTCGTGGACGGGGCGACGAAGACCGGGGCGTTCTTCAGGGTGAGCGTGCCGCTGGCCTTCCCCGCGCTCGTCTCCGGCGCGATTCTGGCGTGGGCGCGGGCGCTCGGGGAGTTCGGGGCGACGATCATCTTCGCCGGAAACTTCCGCGGGGTTACCCAGACGGTGCCGCTCGCGATCTACACGGTCTTCCAGAGTGACATGAACGCGGCGGTGGCCCTCTCTGTGCTGGTCCTGGGGTTCGCGTTCGCCGTCATCCTGAGCGTGCGCTACCTGACGAGCCGCTCCTCAGGCTAGCTCTGCCGTAGACCTCCCGCGCGATGAGGCGGGCGTAGGCCCGGGCCCCCGCCGGCCTGAGGTGTATCCCGTCGCTCCAGAAGAGGGCGGGCCGGTTCTCGCTGTAGGAGCGCCAGTCGACCACCGAGGCGTTACCGTAGCGGGAGGCGCCCTGGGAGATTACCTGGTCGTTGGGCTCCTCCCAGGGGCGGGGAACCTTGTCGTTCACGAAGACGACCCGCCTGGAGGGTCCGGCGATGCGCATGATCTGGTCGAACTGCTCCGGCGTGATGGGGCCGTTGTTCCCGATGGCGACTATCACGACGCGGCCCAGGGTGCCCGAGGCGCGCTCGCGCTGCAGGATCGAGATCGCCCGCTGCACCTGGAGCCCCTCGATCGCGTCTATGCGTATCCCGCGTCCGAGCTGCAGCTGCAGCTCGCGGGCGGCGCCGAGCATCACCGAGTCGCCGACGGCGCTTATCTGGGAGGGACTTATCCTGTGGGGGTGCCCCGGATGCTTCGCTGGCTGGCGGACTGCTCTGCGACCATCCTGTGCGCCGGACGGTCGGGCGCGCTCCGAGCCCGCCGGGGTGTCAGGGCCGGTGTGTACCGACCGGACGGCCAGGTAAGAGGGCGCCTTCGGCTCCCTCGCGTTTACGGCGGCTACCACCAGCACGAGGCAGCAGCCGAGAAAGAGCGAGCAGGCCGTCGCGTAGCCGGTGGCGAGGCGGCGGCGTCTCGAACCACCAGACTCGCGCAGACGGGCCAGCGCCCGCCCGAGAGCCCCACGCCTTATCGGGGTCTCGACGAACCGGTAGGAGAGGTCTGCGAGCAGCACGGTTACCCCGAGGCGCAGTGCCAGCAGCGGCCATCCTCCCATCGGGACGTCGAGGGCGGGGCGTGTCATGTCGAAGACCGGCCAGTGCCAGAGGTAGATGCTGTAGGAGCGCAGCCCGACCCATCGCAGGGGCTCCCAACCGAGCATCCTGGTCCCGAATCGGGACCTGGGTTCGACCGCGACGGCTATGACCCCGAGCGTGAGCAGGGAGACGAGGGCGAAGCCTCCCCGGTAGAGAAACGGTTCGAACTCCCCGATCAGTAGCATCGAGACGATCGTGGCGCCCAGGAACGCGAGCCCGGTGAGGTCCAGTGCGAGAGGTGGGAGGGTGAGACGCCGGCGCCAGGCCGGAATGCTGAGGAACCCTCCCGGCTCGTGGAGCCTGCCCGGTGGGCGCACGAAGGCCAGCGCAGCCCCGAAGAGGAGCTCCGCCGCGCGGGTGTCGGTGCCGTAGTAGACCCTCGAGGGGTCCGCGTCCGGGCTGTAGAGGAGCCCCATCCACACGCTGGAGGCCACGGCCAGGAGCAGGGCCAGGAAACCCATCCCCCGTCTTCCCGCGAGCCTCATCCCGACGAAGAACAGGACGGGCCACACCAGGTAGAACTGCTCCTCCACCGCCAGCGACCACAGGTGCTCGAAGAGCGAGGGTCTTCCCACGGACTGGAAGTAGGACTGGTGGCTGAAGACGAAGTACCAGTTGGTCACGTAGAAGAAGGCCGCCAGAGCATCGTAGCGTAACCGGGACAGCTCGTCCGGGAGGAAGACCGCTGCGAAGGCCAGCGTCACGAACAGCAGCGTGTACAGGGCGGGGAGCAGCCTCCTCGCCCGCCGCGCCCAGAACGAACCGAGGCTTATCCGCCCCTGCCTGCCCCACTCGGAGAGCAGCAGGGAGGTTATGAGGTACCCGCTCAGCACGAAGAAGACTGTGACCCCGAGAAACCCTCCGGGTATCCAGGAGAGGTTCGCGTGATAGAGGAGGACCGCCGCCACAGCGATGGCCCTCAGGCCGTCGAGGCCCGGCAGGTAGGGGAGCGTCCCGCTCTTGCCGCTCGTGCGCCCGGGATGGTCGGCGGGAGGCCGGCCATCCCGGGGCCTGGCGGGCGCCTCCGCTTGCGTGGTGAAGCGTGCCCGGCTGCGGCCGAAGGAGAGCTCGTCGCCGTTTCTCAGGGGCTCCCGGTCTATGTGGATACCGTTGAGGAGCGTGCCGTTGGACGAGCCGAGGTCTTCCAGGTAGAAGGAACCGTCGCGGCGCGAGATCCAGGCGTGGTGCCGCGAGACGTAGGGGTCTGGGATCACCACGGTGTTGCTCTTTGAGCGGCCTATCGTCCAGGGCCCCCTCCCCTCCAGCCGGTGGATGCGGCCGTCGACCTCCAGCCGGACCGCCTCCCCGGCGCCGCCCCCCTGGTTCAAGAGCCTGGTGAGACGCCCGTCGCCTATCCTTTGCCGGAAGTTGATGGGACCGGGCGTACGGGACACGCTCGCTCCTTCAGGCTCTGGACCGGATCATCCACGACCTCGCCGGGAGGCTGGGAACGACGCGTTGTGCTGGCGGGAAAGCCTGCCTGTGCATGCGCTGCGTATTCCGCGTTCCACTGCCGCTACATCCTCCCTCGTCGCGCAGGCGATGGGAAAAGCTTACCAGAGCGAGCAGGGTTCGGCCACGCGAATCGGCTGGTCCGGCGATATCGTGGGTTTCGTGCTAAAAACACACCATGGAAGGTAGAGAGAGCCGCGCCGAGACCTTTCGCAGGCTGCTCGAGCGTGACCCGGAGAACCCGATGGTCCTCTGCTCGCTCGGCATAGAGCTCTTCAAGGAGGAGAACTATCCGGAGGCGAGGGAGTGCTTCCGGAGGGCGATCGAGAGCAAGCCGGACTACTCGGTGGCCTACAGGATGCTGGGCCGTACGCTCTACGAGCTGCACCAGGATGCCGAGGCGAGGGAGGTCTTCGAGAGAGGCCGCGAGGTGGCCGAGAGAAACCGCGACCTACAGACCGTGAGGGAGATAGACGTCTTCCTGCGCCGCCTCCGGAAGAGGCTGGAGGGGCCCTGAGCGGCTGACCTTCCGATGTCTGACCTCGAGGTGACGATCTTCGTGGACTACGAGAGCCCGCTGGCCCGCCGGGTGGCCGGGGACGTGTGGTCCGGGCTGGCGCGGGCCGCCGGGGAGGGGGGAGCCAGCACGAGGGGTTTCTGGGAGAGCCTGCGCGGCCACGATGGCCCGGGATCCTCCAGGGGAGCGCGGGTGAGGATCTTCGTGATCGGGCAGGACGAACCGGAGACGGTGGAGGAGGTGGCAGGGACTGTCTCCCCCGGGGCGGAGCTCTACGGCGTCGTCGTGGCGGTGCCCGACCGGCCGAGCCCGCTCGCGGGGCCGCTCCTCTACCAGGCGGTCGGGAGGCTCGAGGAGGCGGGCGTGAGGCCCGGGTCGGTCGAGCCCGCGCTGTTGCATGCGGTCCCCGAGGAGGGGGAATCCTACGCCCGGCGTCTGCTGGAACGGCTGCGGAGCCCGAAGCTCCGGTAGATCAGAGACCCCTCTCGATGACCTTCACCTCGGAGAGGGCGGTCTTGAGCCGGGCCCCGGTGCTCCTCCGGTATTCCCTTACGGCCTCGGTTCCCTTCCCCTCTTCCAGCAGCCGTAGCACGCGGGCCCGGGCGGCCTCATCCAGCGGCGCCTGCTCCCTCCCGCCGAGATAGACGCTGAGCGTCTTCCAGAACCCCACGTGCCGTCCCCTTTCTCAGACGATGTTCCGGGCGCGAAAGCCATTGTAGCGTTCGTTTCCCGGGGGGGGTTAAACCTTCGTAACCGGAGCGTCAGGCTCGTGTGACGCCTGCGGGTACCCGGCCGCGGATTGTGCGAGACTCTCGGGCTGCAGGCCCACCATGGAGCAGGAGCGTCGCGTTGTTCGGAGAGCTGTTCGCCGGACTTTTGGTGACGGCATTCTTTGCCGGCATGGCCTACGCGCTCGGGATGATAAGCACCTCGGGAGCCGTGGGAGGCTTCGTCGTCGGGGTTCTGGTCTACGCGTCCTTGGGCTGGCGGGGTTTCGCCGTCCTCGCGCTCTTCGTCGTCGGGGGGTCGGCGCTGACCAGGGTCGGCTACCGGGTGAAGCAGATACGCGGTACGGCCGAGGGCCGCGGCGGGAGGCGCGGGGCGCGGAACGCCTTCGCCAACAGCGTTGTCGCGGTCGTCTGTGCAGGGCTCGCCGCCGCGACCTCGCGTCAGGAGCTCTTCGCGGCGGCGTTCGTCGCCTCGCTGGGGGCGGCCTTCGCCGACACCGCGGCCTCCGAGGTCGGACCGCTCTTCAGCGCCACGCCGCGCAGGATAACCACCCTCGAGCGGGTCCCGGCCGGGACCGACGGCGCCGTCTCGCTGCCGGGAACTTTAGCCGGGGCGGGTGCGGCACTGCTCACCGCCGCGTTCGGGCTTTCGCTCGGGCTCCTCGGCTCCCCCTCCGAGGCGGCCGGCGTCGCGCTGGCCTCCTTCGCCGGGATGCTCGCGGACAGCCTCGTCGGGGCGACCCTCCCCGGGCTCGGCAACGAGCTGACGAACGTCGCGTGCACCCTCGTGGGGGCTCTGGTGGGGCTTTCTCTGGTCGCAGCCGGGTGATATATTTTGCCTGTATGGGAAGCAGGAGCTTCAGAGGGCATCGCGAGGTCGAAGACCGACTATAACACCTGCGCGCCTGTCCCCCGTTTCGAGCCCGCAGAACGACCACGCACGAGCATCGTCCCCGAAGGAGTTTCGACCGTGAGCGAGGTGTCGGTAAAGAAAGAATACGATCCCGGCGCGATAGAGAGCCGCTGGCGCAGGAGGTGGGCCGAGAGCGGCCTCTACAAGACCGACGAGGATCCGGGTAAGCCCAAGCACTATGCGTTGACCATGCTTCCCTACCCGAGCGGGGATCTGCACGTCGGGCACTGGTACGCGATGACCCCCTCCGACACCCGGGCGCGCTTCATGCGGATGCGCGGCTACCGGGTCTTCTTCCCGATAGGCTTCGACGCCTTCGGGCTGCCGGCGGAGAACGCGGCGATAAAGCGCGGCATCCACCCCCGGAAGTGGACCTACTCGAACATCGAGAACATGCGGGGGCAGCTGCGGCAGATGGGCACGATGTTCGACTTCGACGCCGAGGTCGTGACCTGCGAGCCGGAGTACTACCGCTGGAACCAGTGGTTCTTCCTCAAGTTCTACGAGCGGGGGCTCGCCTACCGCAAGAAGGCGCCGGTGGACTGGTGCCCCTCGTGCAACACCACGCTCGCCCGCGAGCAGGTGGTGGGCCCCGACCGGCGGTGCGAGCGCTGCGGCACCCCGGTCATAAAGCGCAACCTCACCCAGTGGCTTTTCAGGATCACCGAGTACGCCGACGAGCTTCTCGACTTCTCGAAGATAGACTGGCCCGAGCGCGTGAAGACGCTGCAGACTAACTGGATCGGGCGTTCCGAGGGGGCGGAGATAGAGTTCGAGATAGAGGGCTACGGCCCCATCACGGTCTTCACCACCCGTCCGGACACCGTCTTCGGGGCGACGTTCATGGTGCTCGCCCCGGAGCACGAGGCGGTCGAGAGGATAACCGCGCCCGAGCGCGCCGCGGAGGTGCGCGCCTACGTCGAGGAGGCCGCCCGGATGAGCGAGATAGATCGCACCGACATCACGCGCGAGAAGACCGGCGTCTTCACCGGGGCCTGCGCGACGAACCCGGCCACCGGGGAGAGGATCCCGGTCTACATCGCCGACTACGTGCTCCTCGGCTACGGTACGGGCGCGATCATGGCCGTCCCCGCCCACGACGAGCGGGACTTCGAGTTCGCTACGAAGTACGGGCTGGAGATACGCCCGGTCATAGCCCCGCCCGAGTGGGATGGATCTCCTCTCGAGGAGGCCTACGCCGGTGAGGGGACGATGGTCAACTCAGGGCCCTTCGACGGCACCCCGAGCGGGGAGGGCCGGGAGAAGGTCACCCGCTGGCTCGAGGAGCGGGGGGCGGGGAGGCAGGCAGTCAGCTACCGTCTGAGGGACTGGCTCATTTCCCGCCAGCGCTACTGGGGCACCCCGATCCCGATCGTCTACTGCGAGGGGTGCGGGACGGTGCCGGTGCCCGAGGAGGACCTGCCCGTCCTGCTGCCGGAGGACGCGGAGTTCACCCCGACCGGGGAGTCGCCGCTCAAGCGCGACCCGGACTTCTACAACACCACCTGCCCCCGCTGTGGCGGCCCCGCCACGCGCGAGACCGACACGATGGACACCTTCGTCGACTCCTCGTGGTACCAGTACCGCTACCTCTCGCCCCACTACGACGAGGGGCCCTTCGATCCCGAGCAGGGGAGGAAGTGGCTGCCGGTCGACCAGTACACCGGTGGTGTCGAGCACGCGGTGATGCACCTGCTCTACACGCGCTTTTTCACCAAGGTGATGCGCGACATGGGGCTCGTGGACTTCGACGAGCCGATGGTGAGGCTCTTCAACCAGGGTGAGATCCTCGGCCCCGACGGCAACCGGATGAGCAAGAGCAAGGGCAACGTCGTGAACCCGCAGGAGTGGGTGGACCGCTACGGATCTGACGTGCTGCGGTGCTTCTTGATGTTCATCGGGCCCTGGAACGAGGGCGGTCCCTGGGACGGGCAGGGGATCGAAGGCGTCGCCCGCTGGCTGCGCCGGGCGCACTCGCTGGTGGTCGAGGGCGAGCCCTCCGGGGCGGAGGCGGACCCGAAGGAGCTTCCCCGCCGCACGAGCCGGCTCGTCAAGCGGGTCACCGAGAACCTGGAGACCTTCCGGTTCAACACCGCGATCGCGGCGCTCATGGAGCACACCAACTACCTGCTCGCGGTGCGCGGGCGGGTGGATGAGGAGGAGTGGGCCTCCGCCCTGCGCGACTTCGTGCTGGTCCTGGCGCCCTTCGCACCGCACCACGCCGAGGAGATGTGGGCGGAGCTGGGCCAGCCGTACTCGGTGCACCAGCAGAGCTGGCCGCAGTGGGACGAGGAGCTGGTCGCAGAGGAGGAGATCACGCTCGTCGTCCAGGTCAACGGCAAGCTGCGCGACCGCATCCGGGTCCCGGTCGACGTCTCCGAAGAGGACGCCCGCCGGCTCGCGCTCGAGAGCCCGAAGGTGCGCCAGCACGTCGAGGGACGTGAGATCAGAAAGTGCGTCTACGTGCCGGGGCGCGTGGTGAATCTGGTGGTGGGTTAGCCTCTACGGTCGCAGGCGGCCCTTTCCACGTCTGATCCCGGCGCCGGACGCGATTTTGTCCCGCCGTACCGTGGTGTAGTATGCTGCCGGGCCTGACGGAAGGAGAGTGGAGCGATGGAGGAGTCCGGCAGGAGAAGGCCTCTCTACGAGATGACCCGGGAGCTGGCGGCGACCGCGATGGGCGAGCTTCCCGCGACGCTCGTCGTCCGCGGTGGCACCCTCGTCAGCGTGACCTCGGGCGAGGTCGTCCCGGGGATGGACGTCGCCGTGCAGGGGCCGCGCATCGCCTACGTCGGCCCCGACGCGGGGCACACCATCGGGCCGGACACCCGGGTGATAGAGGCGGAGGGGCGCTACGTCGCGCCGGGGTTCCTCGACGGGCACTGCCACATCGAGAGCAGCCAGCTCACCGTCGCCCGGTTCGCGGAGGCGGTGCTCCCTCTGGGCACCACCGGCGGTTTCTTCGACGCGCACGAGATCTCTAACGTGCTCGGCCTCGAGGGCCTGAGGCTGATGCTGGAGGAGGCGCGCACCACGCCGCTGGCGGCCTACCTTGAGGTCGCCTCCTGCGTTCCCTCGACCTCGACGGACCTGGAGACGCCCGGAGCGGTCCTCGGCCCGGAGGAGGTCGCCGAGGCGATGGGCTGGGGGGAGGACGTGATCGCGCTCGGAGAGGTCATGAACTTCCCCGGGGTCGTCTTCGGCGACGAGAAGATGCACGGTGAGATAGCGGAGGCCCTGAAGGCCGGGCGGGCCGCCGACGGGCACTTCTGCTGGCCGCCGGACGACCGACGCCTCGCCGCTTACGCGGCGAGCGGCGTGAGCGGGTGCCACGAGGGGACGACCCCGGAGGACACCCTCTGGCGCCTCAGGCAGGGGATGTACGCCAAGCTGCGGCGCGGCTCGGCCTGGCACGACGTCGCCGCCACGATAAAGGCGCACACGGAGATGGGGCTCGACCCGAGGCGCATCCTGCTCGTCACCGACGACCGCAGCCCGGAGTCGATCCTGGACGAGGGGCACATGGACTTCGTCGTGCGCCACGCCATATCCCAGGGGGTGAGGCCGGTCGTCGCTTTCCAGATGGCCACCCTGAACACCGCCGAACGCTTCGGCGTCTCACACGACGTCGGCAGCGTGACCCCGGGCCGCCGCGCGGACATCATCCTGCTCGACGGCGACCTCGCCGACGTGAGGATCTGCCTCACGGTGGCGGCCGGCGAGGTCGTCGCGGAGGATGGGAGGATGGTCGCGGAGATCCCGCGGTTCGAATACCCCTCTTTCGCGCTCGACTCGGTGCGGGTCTCCGGTCCCGTCACGGAGGAGACGTTCGCCGTGGAGGCGCCCGTCGAGAGCGGCCGGGTGCCGGTGCGGGCTTTCCGGGTGGTCGAGAACCACGTGGAGACACGGGAGGAGCGCGTGGAGCTCCCGGTCTCCGGAGGGCTCGTGCGCCTCGATCCGGAGCAGGACGTGTGCAGGGCCGCCGTGATCGAACGACATGGGAAGGGCGGCTGGAAGGCCGTCGGGTTCGTCTGCGGGGTCGGCTTCCGGGAGCCGGCGGCCATCGCGAGCACCGTCGCCCACGACAGCCACAACCTGCTCGTGATCGGGAGCTCCGAGGAGCAGATGGCCCGCGCCGCGAGGGCGGTCGTCGGGGCGGGGGGAGGCGTCGCGGTCGCCCGCGGGGAGGAGCTGGTGGTGCATCCGCTGCCGGTCGCCGGGCTTATGTCGCCCGACCCCTTCGAGGCGGTGGCGGAGCGCTCGCGAGCGGTCGGCCGGGCGCTCGCCGCGGCCGGCTGCACGCTCAACTACGCCTTCATGACGCTCTCGCTCCTGGCGCTCGTGGTTCTCCCGGAGCTGCACCTCTCCGACAGGGGGCTCGTCAGGGTGGACGAGGGCGGGTTCCGACTCGTGCCGCTGTTTACCGGGAAGGAGGCGTAGGACGATGGACGGCGTTCCGAAGCCGGGCCGGATCCTCGTCTCCTCCGAAGCGATAGACCGCAGGCTCGGGGAGCTCGGCGCCCGCATCACCGCTGACTACCGCGAGAGGAACCCCCTGCTCCTCGTCGGCATCCTGCGCGGGGCGTTCGTGGTGCTGAGCGACCTGATCCGACGCCTCGAGATCCCCTGCGAGGTGGACTTCATGGAGGTCTCCTCCTACGGGACCGGAACCTCCTCGAGCGGGGTGGTTCGCATCCTCAAAGACCTCGAAGAGGACATAACCGGCCGGCACGTGCTCATCGTGGAGGACATAATCGACACGGGGCTGACCCTCTCCTACCTGAAAAGATCGCTGCTTGCGCGCAACCCGGCGTCTTTGGAGATCTTTGCGCTTCTGAGCAAGCCGAGTCGCAGGAGGGTTGAGATAGAGGTGAAGTACCTGGGTTTTGAGGTGCCGGACGAGTTCGTCGTCGGGTACGGCATAGACTACGCCGGCTACCACCGCAACCTCCCCGACATCCACGCCCTTCTTGACAGCCCCTGAGAACGGGCTGTACAATCCACGAATTAAAATTTACAGTCCGCTTTGCGGAAAGTGAGGAGAGAGGAAAAGGCGCGCCGCGCAGGCGATCACCTAGCCTTATCTCCCTGAAGTAGCGAGAGACGTGAAAGGGGAGAGGGTTGGAGTTTCTGCAACCGGCTACCTGGCACGAGGCTCTGGAGGCCAGGGCTGAACACCCCGAGGCGAGGCCCATCTTCGGTGGCACGGACGTGATGGTCGAGCTCAACTTCGACCGGGACCGGCCCGGGGCGCTCCTGGATCTCACGCGCGTACCGGAGCTTTCTGAGTGGGGTGAGGAGGATGGCATGGTGAGGATCGGGGCGGGGGTCAGCTACGCCCGGATCATAGAGGAGGTGGGGGGCAGGCTCCCCGCCCTGGCCATGGCTTCCAGGACGGTCGGCTCGCCCCAGATCCGCAACCGGGGCACCGTCGGGGGGAACCTGGGGACGTCTTCTCCGGCGGGCGACTCTCTGCCGCCGCTGTATGCGGCCGGTGCGGAGGTGGAAGTCTGCTCGGTGAGGGGGGTGCGGCGGGTTTCGGTCGAGGAGTTCGTGAGGGGCCCCAAGCGCAACGCGCTCGCGGGGGACGAGCTGATCTCTGCGGTCGTGGTCCCGGTGGCCCGGGGGCCGGAGCAGTTCTCCAAGATCGGGACGAGGAACGCGATGGTCATCGCGGTCTGCTCGCTCGCCGTCTCGCTCGACGTGGAGCGCAGGAAGGTGCGGGCGTGCATCGGCTCTGCGGGCCCCACCCCCATCCGGGCACGCGAAGCCGAGGGCTTCATCGAGGGGGTGCTCGACGAGGAAGGACTCTGGGAGAGCCGGGGCGAGATAGGGGAGGAGACACTCGGCCGGTTCGCGGAGCTCGTGCGAGAAGCGGCGCGGCCCATAGACGACGTCCGCTCGACGGCGGAGTACCGCCGGCACGCGGTCGGGGTTCTGGCCCGCAGGGAGCTAGTGTGGGTCTGGCAGGAGTACCGGGGAGGTGAGGCCAGGTGAGGCTGCGTCTGGAGGTCAACGGGGAGGTGCGCGAGGTCGAGGGCGTCTGGGAGGGGGAGAGCCTTCTGTACGTCCTGCGCGAGCGCCTCGGGCTCTACGGTTCCAAGAACGCCTGCGAGCAGGGCGAGTGCGGCTCGTGCTCGGTCTACCTCGACGGGGTGCTGGTGTGCTCGTGCCTGGTCGCTGCCGGTCAGGCCGAAGGCAGGGAGGTCGTCACCGTCGAGGGGCTCGCGGAGGGGGAGGGGCTGCACCCCGTGCAGGAAGCCTTCGTCGAGGCCGGGGCGGTACAGTGCGGGTTCTGCACGCCCGGGTTCGTCGTGGCCACCCACGACCTGCTCTCGCGCAACCCCGAGCCCACGGATGCCGAGATCCGGGAGGCCCTGGCGGGCAACCTCTGCCGCTGCACCGGCTACGAGAAGATCCTCGACGCCGTCCACCGCGCCGCGGAGAGAGTCCGGGTGTGATGGCCGGAAGGCTTCTCATCGAGGGGTGCGCCATCGCCGCGGTGGGCGCGGAGGGGGCCGAGCACGCCCGCGGGCACCTCGTGATAGAGGACGGACGCATCGCCGCGGTCGGCGAGGGGCCCGTCCCCGGGAGGTTGCGGGAGGGGGCGCGGGTGGTGGATGGTCGGGGTCGTCTGGCCACACCAGCGCTCGTCAACTGCCACCACCACCTCTACCAGTGGGCGACGCGTGGGATGGCCCAGCAGGAGGGCCTCTTCGGGTGGCTCTCAGGGCTCTATCCCCTCTGGGCCTGCATCGACGAGGAGGTGGAGCACGCGGCCGCTTCGGCCGGGCTTACGGCGCTCGCGCTCTCCGGGTGCGCGACCACGACCGACCACCACTACGTCTTCCCGCACGGGGCGGGTGATCTCTTCGCCGCCGAGGTGGAGGCGGCGAGGGAGGTGGGATTGCGCTTCCATCCCACGCGGGGATCGATGGACCTCGGGGAGTCGCGGGGCGGGCTGCCCCCGGACGGGGTGGTGGAGGATCTGGAGGAGATCCTCGCGGCGAGCGAGGAGGCGGTGGACCGCTACCACGATCCCTCGCCGGGTTCGATGCTGCGCGTCGCGCTCGCCCCCTGCTCGCCCTTCTCCGTCACGCGTGAGCTCATGGCCGAGAGCGCCAGGCTCGCGCGCGAGAAAGGGGTCAGGCTGCACACCCACCTCGCCGAGACCGTCGACGAAGAAGAGTACTGCCGGGAGCGCTACGGCGTGCGGCCCGCGGAGTATCTGGAGGAACTCGGCTGGATCTCCGACGACGTCTGGCTCGCCCACTGCGTCCACCTCGATGGCGGGGAGGTGCGGCGCTTCGGGCGGGCGGGGACCGGCGTCGCGCACTGCCCCTCGTCCAACGGCAGGCTCGGGGCCGGGATAGCGCCGGTCGCGGAGATGCTCGGGGCCGGGGTGCCGGTCGGTCTCGGGGTGGACGGGGCTGCCTCCAACGAGGCCGGGGAACTCGCGGGCGAGATGCGGCAGGCGCTCCTTCTGGCGCGGCTCGAGGGAGGTCCCGGGGCGCTCACGGCCCGTCAGGCGCTCGAGCTCGCCACGCTGGGCGGGGCGCGTTGCCTGGGGAGGGAGGACGAGATCGGCTCGCTCGAGCCCGGCAAGCTCGCCGACGTCGCGCTCTGGAGGCTCGACGATCTGTGGCACGCCGGGGTCGAGGATCCCGTCGCCGCGCTCGTCTTCGGACGCACCCCGCGCGTCGAGACGCTCTTCGTCGGCGGGCGGGCGGTGGTCGAGGGCGGGGAGATCACGACCGTCGATGAAGAAGAGGTGGCGAATGAGCTCTCCGCGGCGGGCCGCAGGCTCGCCGCGAGGTTCGAGGAGGTTCGAGGGAGATGACGCTTCAGAGTGCAGTTCCGGTCCGGACGCGTCCTCAGGTTCCCGGGAAGATCGGGCAGAGCACCACCCGCTCCGACGGCGTCCCGAAGGTGAAGGGGGAGTTCGAGTACTCCTCGGATCTGTGGATGGAGGGGATGCTGTGGGGTGCGACGCTGAGGAGCCCGCACCCCTCCGCCATCATCCGCTCGCTGGACACCTCCGCGGCCGAGGCGGTGCCGGGCGTCTACGCCGTTCTGACCCACGAGGACGTACCCGGCAGGAAGGTCTACGGGATGGAGGTTCCCGACCAGCCGGTCCTCGCCTGGGAGAGGGTGCGGTATGTCGGGGAGCCGGTCGCGCTCGTCGCCGCCGACCACCCCGAGACCGCCCGGAGGGCGCTGGAGAAGATAGAGGTCGACTACGAGGTCCTCGAGCCCCTCACCGACGCGGAGGAGGCGCTGCGGGAGGACGCGCCGAAGCTTCATCCCTCGGGCAATCTGCTCAAGCACGTCCACATCGTCCACGGCGACGTCGAGAAGGCCGCCTCCGAGGCCGAGGTCGTGGTCGAGGGGGAGTACGAGGTCGGGATGCAGGACCAGGCGTTCCTGGGGCCCGAGTCCGGGCTCGCGGTCCCCGACGGACAGGGAGGGGTGGACCTCTACGTCTCGACCCAGTGGCTGCACATAGACCAGAAGCAGATCTGCGAGTCGCTCGGGCTCCCGCCGGAGCGGGTGCGCCTGACGCTCTCGGGGGTCGGCGGGGCGTTCGGGGGCCGGGAGGACCTCTCGATGCAGATCCACGCGTGTCTGCTCGCGCTCGAGACCGGGCGCCCGGTGAAGATGGTCTACAACCGGGAGGAGTCCTTCTACGGACACGTCCACCGCCATCCCTGCCGGATGCGCTACGAGCACGGGGCGAAGAAGGACGGCACCCTCCTCTACGTGAAGGCCCGCATCGTCCTCGACGGCGGGGCCTATGCCTCGAGCTCGAACGCGGTGTGCCTGAACGCCGGCACCTTCGCCTGCGGCCCCTACCGGGTGCCGAACGCCCTGGTCGACAGCTACATGCTCTACACCAACAACCCGCCGTGCGGCGCTATGCGGGGCTTCGGGGCCGTGCAGGTCTGCTTCGCCTACGAGGCGCAGATGGACAGGCTCGCCAAAAAACTCGGCATGGACCCGGTCGAGCTCAGGATCAAGAACGCCATCGAGCCCGGAGACCGCTTCCCGTTCGGGCAGGAGGTCCCCTACCCGGCGCCGGTCGCGGAGATCCTCAGGCGGGTGAAGGAGATGCCCCTGCCGGAGGAGAAGGAGTTTGCGGGCCGGGATGTACGCGAGCTCCCCGGCGGGGTCTCGAACGTCACCCACGGGGAGGGCGTCGTTCGAGGCGTGGGGTACGCGGTCGGGTTCAAGAACATCGGGTTCTCGGCGGGCTTCGACGACTACTCCACGGCGCGCGTCACCCTCGCCGCGGAGGACGGAGAGCCGCTGGCGCGGGTGCACACCGCCGCGGCCGAGGTCGGACAGGGGCTCGTGACGGTGGAGGCCCAGATCGCGCGCACCGAGCTCGGGGTGGAGCGGGTGGAGGTCATGAACGCCGACACGAGCGTGGGCTCGGCGGGCTCCTCTTCGGCCTCCCGGCAGACCTACGTGACGGGATCTGCGGTGAAGCTGGCGTGCGAGGCGGTCAGAAAACGCCTCTTCGAGCGGGCGGCGGCGGAGCTCGGGGAGGATCCGGAGTGCCTTGCGCTCGAGGACGGCTGGGTCGTGCGCGACGGGGAGGCGCTCGTCCCGGTCGCAGACCTCCTCGAGGGAGAGGAGATCGAGGAGACCGTCGAGTACCACCACCGTCCGACCGAGCCGCTGGACGAGCGGGGGCAGGGGGATGCCCACCTGCAGTTCGCCTTCGCCGCCCACCGGGCGGTCGTGGAGGTCGACGCCGAGCTCGGGCTGGTGCGGGTCGTCGAGATCGCGACCGCCCAGGACGTGGGTAAGGCCATAAACCCGCAGGCGGTCGAGGGTCAGATCGAGGGCGGGGTGGCCCAGGGGCTGGGGCTCGCGCTCCTGGAGGAGATCCAGGTGAAGGAGGGAAGGATCCAGAACGCCTCCTTCACCGACTACCTGCTCCCGACGATCCTGGACATGCCTCCGGTACGCTCGGAGATCCTCGAGCTCGCGGACCCGGAGGCTCCCTACGGCCTCAAAGGCGTCGGCGAGCCGCCGACGATCTCCTCGACCGCGGCGATAGTCGCCGCGCTGCGCGACGCGACCGGGCGGGAGCTCACCCGCGTGCCGGTGCGCCCGGAGCACATCGTCGGGGAAGGGGCAGGACGTGGCGTCGGAGATGTGGTGGGGAGGTGATAGGGGCGTCGCACGACACCGGCAGGAGATCCATCGCAGGGAGGCAGGGGGAGGGCTGGGGTCCTCCTGAGGATACCCCGGAAGAAGGGTAAGAGAGGGAAAGGGAGACAGAGATGTCTGAGACTACGGCCGGGCGCACCCGCGTCCGCCATCCCGTGGACGAGGTACTGCCCGCGGGCAAGCTCGCGGTCTACGGTTTTCAGCACGTGCTGGCGTTCTACGCCGGGGCGGTCATCGTCCCGATACTGCTCGCCGGGGCGATAGGGCTGAGCAAGGAGCACCTCGTCTACCTGATAAGCGCCGACCTCTTCACGTGCGGGATAGCCTCGATCATCCAGTCGGTCGGGTTCTGGGAGGTCGGGGTGCGGCTGCCGCTGCTGCAGGGGGTGACCTTCACCGCCGTCGCCCCGATGATCGCCATCGGCAAGGCCAACGGCGGCGGGGTGAAGGGGTTGCTGGTGATCTACGGTTCGATCATCGTCGCCGGCATCTTCACCTTCCTGCTCGCCCCGTACTTCAGCCGCATCATCCGCTTCTTCCCCCCGGTGGTGACGGGCACCGTGATCACCGTGATCGGGGTGACGCTCGTGCCGGTGGCGATCCAGGACGCCGGGGGCGGGGACCCGAGCGCCCCGAGCTTCGGGAGCCTGCAGAACATCACGCTCGCCCTCTTCGTGCTCGTCCTCATCCTCGTCCTCTACCGGGTCTTCCGGGACCGCTTCCTGAGCACGATAGCCGTCCTGATCGGGCTGGCGGTGGGCACCGCGGTCTCGGCGGCGCTCGGGGTGGCGGACTTCGGACAGGTCTCGAAGTCCGCCTGGCTCGGGGTGACGACCCCGTTCCACTACGGGCTGCCGCACTTCCAGATCGCCGCGATAATCTCGATGGTGATCGTCATGCTCATCACCATGATCGAGACGACCGGCGATACCTTCGCGACCGGCGAGATCGTCGGTAAGCGCCTCGGTCCCAGGGACATCGCCCGCGCGCTGCGGGCCGACGGGCTCTCGACGCTCATCGGCGGCATCCTGAACTCCTTCCCCTACACCTGCTTCGCGGAGAACATCGGGCTGGTCCGGCTGACGGCAGTCAAGAGCCGGTGGGTCGTGGCCTCGGCGGGGGGCATCATGATCCTGCTCGGGCTCTTCCCCAAGCTCGCCGCGATCGTCGCCTCGATCCCCACGCCGGTCATCGGCGGGGCGGCTCTCGCGCTCTTCGGCACCGTGGCGGCGATAGGCATCCAGACGCTGCAGCGGGTCGACTTCAGCCGCACCAGCAACGTGCTCATCGTCGCGGTGAGCATCGGCTTCGCCCTGACCCCGGTGGTCTTCCCCCAGTTCTTCCAGCACTTCCCCTCCTCGTTCCAGGTGGTGCTCGGGAGCGGCATCACGCTCGGGAGCATCTGCGCTTTCGTCCTGAACTTCGTCTTCAACGTGCTGGGCGGCGAGCGACGCGAAACCGCCGCGGGACTCCAGGGAAGGCTCACCCTCGACGAGATCAACCGGATGAGCCGGGAGGAGTTCGCCGGGCGTTTCGGCCGGCTCTTCGAGGGGGGGCGCTGGGTCGCGGAGGAGGCCTACGACCGCCGGCCGTTCGCGAGCGTCTACGAGCTGCGCAGCGCCTTCCAGGACGCCCTGCTCGAGGCCGACCCCGAGCGCCAGCTCGCCCTCATCCGCTCCTACCCGCCGCTCGGCGTAATAGACCTCTCCGACGAGGCGCTCGCCGGGGAGCTGGGTCTCACCCCATCGGAGTACGAGGCGCTCACCAGCGCCGCCTCCGGCGGGGTGCTCGGACCGGAGTCGCTGCGCGACCGCGCCGCGGCGGGCCTCGACACCCTCAGCCCGGAGGAGTACGATGAATTCCTGCGTCTCAACCGGGCCTACCGGGAGAAGTTCGGCTTCCCGCTCGTGATCGCGCTGCGCGAGCGCGAGAGCAAGCAGGAGGTGCTCGAGGCTGGCCGGGCGCGCCTGGCGAACTCCCCGGCGCAGGAGCGGATGGCGGCGATGGTCGAGATCGCCAAGATCGCCGGCTACCGGCTGGAGGATATCGTGGAGGAGTCCGGCGGCGTGACGGTCGGGAGCGAAAGTTGAGCCTGCCGGCGGTCACCATCGAGCTGCCGGACTGGATGGAGGAGGCCGCTCCCGGCGGCCTCCTCTGCCCGACCCGCGAGGACCGGATGCGCTTCGTCGTGGACCTCGCCCGGGAGAACGTCCGCCAGAAGACCGGCGGACCGTTCGGCGCGGCCGTCTTCGAGCCGGATTCCGGCCGGCTCATAGCCCCCGGTGTCAACCTGGTCTACACCACGAACCTCTCCTGCGCCCACGCGGAGATCGTCGCCCTCTCGGTCGCCCAGAGGATCCTCGGCAGCTTCGACCTGGGCGAGGGCGGCCCCCTCGAGCTCGTCACCAGCACCGAGCCGTGCGCCATGTGCTTCGGCGGCGTGATCTGGTCCGGCGTCAAGAGCCTCGTCTGCGGCGCCCGCGAACAAGACGCCCGCGCCATAGGCTTCGACGAAGGCCCCAAGGTCCCCGACTGGCCCGAAGAACTCTCCCGCCGCGGGATCTCCATCGCCCGCGACGTCTGCCGCGCGGAGGCCGCCTCCGTCCTTGAAGAGTACGCAGAGAACGGCGGCGTGATCTACAACGCCCGCCGGTGACCACCCCACCCTTGACAGCCTCCCACATCCCGCTGTATAGTCCGTTGATCAGAATTATTTGTCCGTATTACGAAATATCTGGGGAAGGAGGAGAGATGGATCGGGGAGTAGGCGGGGGCAGGGATCCGGTAGACGAGGTATTGCCGGTTGGGAAGATGGCGGTCTTCGGGCTGCAGCACGTTCTGGCGATGTACGCCGGGGTGATAGCGGTACCGTTGATCATCGCGTCGGCGATAGGGTTGCCGGAGCGGGAGGTGACGTACATAACGGCGGCGAGTTTCTTCGTGTGCGGGGTGGCGACCCTGATCCAGAGCGTCGGGTTCTGGAGGGTCGGGATACGGCTGCCGATCGTGCAGGGGACCTCGTTCGTGACGGTGAGCCCGATGATCGCGATCGGGGGGCACTATGGGTTGAAAGGGATCTACGGTTCTGTGATCGCGGCGGGGGTCTTCGGGTTTCTCATCAGCCCTTACTACTCGAAGCTCCTGCGGTTCTTCCCGCCGGTGGTGAGCGGGTCGGTGATCACGGTGATCGGGCTCTCCCTGACGCCGGTGGCGATAGGCTGGGCCGCCGGGGGACAGCCGGGGCAGAAGGGCTACGGCGCGCCGGAGAACATCCTGGTCGCGCTCATCACGCTGGTCCTGGTGCTCGCCATCACACGCTTCTTCGGCGGGTTCATAGGCAGGATAGCTGTTCTGCTCGGGCTGGTGATCGGGACGGTCATCGCCGCGTTCTTCGGGATGGTGGACATAAGCGGGGTCGGGAAGGCCGGCTGGTTCGGGGTGACGACCCCGTTCCACTACGGGCTTCCTGCCTTCCATCTCGTTCCCATCGTAACGATGATGCTCGCGATGCTCGTCATAATGGTCGAGACGACCTCCGACATGCTCGCGATCGGCGAGATCGTGGGCAAGCCGCTGCGGGAAGGAGAGGAGGAACGGCTCGCGGACGGCCTGAGGGCCGACAGCCTCTCGACGGTCATCGGGGGAGTTCTCAACACCTACCCGTTCAGCGCCTTCGCGCAGAACGTCGGCCTCGTCCGCTACACCAACCTCAAGAGCCGCTTCATCGTCGCCGCGGGCGGGGTCATCCTGGTGCTGCTCGGGCTCTTCCCCAAGTTCGCTGCGCTGGTCACCGCGATCCCGCTGCCGGTCCTCGGCGGGGCCGGGCTCGTGCTCTTCGGAACCGTGGCCGCCTCCGGGGTGCAGACGCTCTCGCGGGTGGACCTCTCGGACAACCGCAACATCACTATCGTGGCGGTGAGCCTCGCGCTCGGGATCCTGCCGGCAGTAGCGCCGACCTTCTACGACAGGCTCCCCGACTGGGTGCAGGTCGTCTTCGGCAGCGGGATCACCTCCGCGAGCATCGCGGCGATAGTCCTCAACGTCGGCTTCCACATCCTCGGGGGAGGGACTGGGAGACGGCCCGCCCCCGCGACCGAGGCCGTCGAGCACGCGCAGCAGGCGGAGGAGGTCTAGTGTCGGGGGGGACGACGCTCCGGGAGGTGAACGCGCTCTCACGCGAGGAGTTCGTGGAGAGGTTCGGATCCCTCTTCGAGCACTCGCCCTGGGTGGCCTGGCGGGCGTGGGAGGAGCGGCCGTTCGGGAGCGTGGCGGAGCTCGAGGCGGCGTTGCGCCGGGCGGTGCAGGAGGCTTCGCGGGAGGAGAAGCTCGCCCTGATCCGGGCGCACCCCGAGCTCGCCGTCCCCGAGGGCGATCTCACCCCCGAGTCGGAGCGCGAGCAGCGCTCGGCCGGGCTCGACGGGCTGGGGGAGGGAGAGCGCAAGGAGTTCCTCCGGCTCAACCGGGCCTACCGGGAGAGGTTCGGCTTCCCCTACGTGGTGTGCGTCAGGGAGCACACCAGGGATTCGATCCTCGAGGATGCCCGCCGGCGGCTCGCGGGCGAGAGAGAGGAGGAGATAGAGAACGCGCTCGGGGAGATCGCCAAGATCTCCTCGCTGCGGCTCAGGGACATGCTGGAAGGAGATGATGGAGAGTGACGCAGGCGAAGAAAGGCGGCAAGGTCGCGCCCGGCACCTGCAACTACGGCAAGTCGGACATCCGGCTCGTCAAGGTCTTCCGGAACGGCGAGAGGCACGACCTCACCGAGGTGCACGTCGACGTGATGCTCTTCGGCGATTTCGAGGGCATCTACCGCGACGGGGACAACACCGGGGCGCTCGCCACCGACACCATGCGCAATACCGTCTACGCGCTGGCGAAGGATCACCTGGAGAAGGACGAGATAGAGCGCTTCGGAATGAGGCTCGTCGAGCACTTCATAGAAGCCGGGCCGCTCGTGCGCCGCGCCCGGATAGAGTTCACCGAGCATCCCTGGGAGCGCATCGAGGTCGATGGCAGGCCGCACGAGCATTCCTTCGTCCGCGCCGCCGGGGTGCGCACGGCGCGGGTGGAGGGCGGCGAGGACGGACGGATGCACGTCGAGGCCGGGATCGACGACCTGCTCGTGCTAAAGACCACCAACTCCGGCTGGGAGGGGTACCTGCACGAGCGCTTCACCACGCTGCCGGAGACGAACGACAGGATCCTCTCGACCGTCGTCACCGCGAACTGGGAGTACAACACCACCGGGGCGGACTTCTCCGGCGTCTGGCGCGGGGTCAGAGAGCAGATCCTCGCTACGCTCACCGACCACTACAGCCCCTCGGTCCAGAACACCCTCTACCGCATGGGCGAGGCGGTGCTGGAGCGATTCCCGGAGATAGAGCGCATCCACTTCTCGCTCCCCAACCGCCACCACATCCTCTACGATCTCGGGCGCTTCGGGATCGAGAACGAGGGCGTCATCTTCCACGCCGACGCCGAGCCCTACGGCCTGATCGAAGGCACCGTGGAGAGGTCCTCTTGAGCGGCTACCTGACCACCCACGTCCTCGACACCGCCCGCGGCCGCCCGGCGCGGGGCCTCAAGGTGGAGCTCTTCCGCCTCGAGGGCGGAGCGCGGGAGCACGTGAAGACCCTCACGACCAACGCCGACGGGCGCACCGACGAGCCGCTCCTCGAGCCGGAGCGCTTCGGGCGCGGCACCTACGAGATCGTCTTCCACGTCGGGGAGTACTTCGGCGGGGCGGGCTTCCTGGGCGAGGTCCCGGTGCGCTTCTCGGTCGAGGAGCCGGAGGAGCACTACCACGTCCCCCTCCTCGTCTCCCCCTACTCGTACACCACCTACCGGGGGAGCTAGCCTTGGCGGCCTTCGACCTCATCGTGCGCGGCGGGACGGTGGTGCGTGGTGACGGCTGCAGGGTGGCGGACGTCGGTGTTGCCGACGGCGTCGTCTCCGCCGTGGGCCCGGAGCTCGAGGGCGGTGCCCGCGAGGAGATAGACGCCCGGGGCCTCCTCGTCCTCCCCGGCGCGATCGACGCCCACGTCCACTTCAACGAGCCCGGGCGCACCGGCTGGGAGGGGTTTGCGAGCGGTACCCGCGCGCTCGCCACCGGGGGGACGACCCTCGGCGTGGAGATGCCGCTCAACGCCTACCCGCCCACGACCGACGCGGAGGGCTTCGACCTCAAGCTCGCCGCGGCGAAGAGGGCGGCCTTCGTGGACTTCGCGCTGTGGGGCGGGATCGTGCCGGGCAAGGTGGACCGGATGGAGGAGCTCGCCGAACGCGGGGTCGCCGGGTTCAAGGCGTTCATGTCCGCGACCGGCACCCCGGACTTCGAGGCCGCAGACGATCTCACCCTCTACGAGGGGATGCGCGAGGCCGCGCGTCTCGGACTTCCCGTCCTCGTCCACGCGGAGAACCGCCGGATCACCGACGCCCTCTCACACCGGGCCGCCTCGACTTTGCGCACCACGATGCGCGACTATCTGGACTCCCGGCCCGTAATAGCCGAGCTCGAGGCCATAAGCCGCGCCATCCTCTTCGCCTCCGAGGTTGGCTGCTCGCTGCACGTCGTCCACGTGAGCACTGGGCGCGGGGTCGCGCTCGTGGCCGAGGCCCGCTCGCGCGGGGTCGATGTCACCTGCGAGACCTGCCCGCACTACCTCCTCCTCACCGACGAGGACGCCGAGAGGATCGGGGCCGCCGCCAAGTGCGCCCCGCCGCTGCGCCCGCGTGAGGAGCTGGAGTCCCTGTGGGAGGAAGTGCTCTCGGGCGACGTCTCGTTTGTCACCTCCGACCACTCACCCTGCCCACCCGACATGAAGGCCGGGGAGGACATGTTCCGGGTGTGGGGTGGGATCTCCGGCTGCCAGTCGCTGCTCGCGGCGATTCTCACCGAGGGGCATCACCGGCGGGGACTCTCCCTCGAGAGGGTCGCGGAGCTGCTCTCCGGGGCGGTGGCCCGGCGCTTCGGGTTCACGGGGAAGGGCGGGATCGGGGAGGGGAACGACGCCGACCTCGTGCTCGTGGACCCCGGGGAGGATTTCACCCTGCGGGAGGAAGACCTCCAGTACCGGCACCCGATCAGCCCGTACGTCGGGATGCGCTTCCGGGGGCGGGTGGTGAGGACCCTCGTGCGCGGGAGGACCGTCTTCGCGGAGGGGAAGGTCGCCCCGGAGCCCGCGGGGAGGTTCGTGAGACCACAGAGAGAGAAAGGAGAGCGATGAGCGACGTCAGGATCACGGTCGGGCCCTACGAGTTCCTCGCCCGCTGGGAGAGCGAGCGGTGCCCGAAGACCTGTGAGGCCTTCGAGAAGCTTTTGCCCTACCGGCAGAAGATCATCCACGTCCGGTGGAGCGGGGAGGCCTGCTGGATCCCCCTCGGGGACTACAACCTCGGGGTGGGCTTCGAGGACGCCACCAGCGTCCCGCAGGCCGGGGAGATCCTCTTCTACCCCGGCGGCTACTCGGAGACCGAGATCCTCTTCCCCTACTACGGGACGGTCTTCAAGAGCAAGCTCGGCGTGATCGCCGGCAACCACCTGCTCACCGTGACCGAGGGTCACGAGAACCTGCGCCCGATGGGAGAGAAGGTCCTCTGGGAGGGCGCGCAGGACATCGTCTTCGAGAAAGCCTAGAGAAACAGGAAAGGAGCTGGCATGCAGAAAGAGGCGTTGAGGGACACGGCGAAATTGCCCTCCATCCGCTCGCTCGTGCGAGCGGTGGACTTCGAGGGCAGGAGCCTCCACTCCATAAACGACCTGACGAACGACCAGATCTACGCGCTCTTCGAGCTCGCCCGGGCGCTCGAACCCTTCCACCGCTCATCGGTGGACCTCCTCAGGGGCAGCGTGATGGTCACGCTCTTCTTCCAGCCGAGCACCCGCACCCGGATGAGCTTCGAGACCGCGATGCACCGGCTCGGCGGGGCGGTGGTGACCGAGGCGAACCCGCTCGTCTCCTCCTCGGCGGCCAAGGAGGAGTCGCTCGCGGACACGATGCGCACGATCTCCAAGTACGCCAACGTGATCGTGCTCCGGCACCCGGACGACGTCGCCGCCCGCGAGGGGGCCTCCTACGCCGAAGCCCCGGTCATAAACGGCGGCTGGGGCGACTGGGAGCACCCCACCCAGGCGCTCCTGGACCTCTACACCCTCTGGCGCACCCACGGCAGCGTCGAGGGAGCGAAGGTCGTCGTCGCCACCCCGGACATGGTCCACGCCCGCACCGGCCACTCGATGGCCTACGGGCTCGCCCGGCTCGGCGCGGAGGTGACGCTCGCCTCCCGCAGGGACTACCGGGCCCCGGAGGAGGTCATCGAGGGACTGCGCCGGATTGAGGGAGCCAAGGTGCGGGAGGTCTTCGACCTCGACCAGGACGGCTTCAACGATCTCGTCTCGGAGATGGACCTCGTCTACCTGCCGGGCTGCAGCGCCCCCAAGGGCGAGGCCGCCGAGGAGTTCAAGAAGATGATGGACGAGTACTACGTCCGGCTCGAGACGCTGGAGAAGGTCCGGGAGAGCGAGGGGCGCATCATAAGGGTCACCCACACCCTCCCGCGCCGTCCGGGTGAGATGGACCTGCGCATCGACGACACCACGCACCAGCAGTACTTCGAGGCCATAGCCTACAGCGTCGCGATCCGGATGGCCCTCGTCGCCGCGATCGTGGGGGCGTAGGGAGATGGAGAAGGTCGCGGTAATCGCCGTAGGGGGCAACTCGCTCATAAAAGACGAGAGCCACCGGGCGATGCCCTACCAGGAGGAGGCCGCCGCCGAGACCATGCGCCACATCGCCGAGATGATCTCGGGCGGGTGGGAGGTCGTGATCACCCACGGCAACGGCCCCCAGGTGGGCTACCTCTTGCGCCGCTCGGAGCTCTCGCGCCACGAGCTGCACGAGATCCCGCTCGACTACTGCGGCGCGGATACCCAGGGCGCGACCGGCTACATGTTCAAGAAGGCCCTCCACAACGAGTTCGCCCTGCGGGGCATCGACAAGCAGGTCGCGGCGATCGTCACCCAGACGGTCGTCGACCGCGACGATCCGGCCTTCGAGAACCCTACCAAGCCGGTGGGCTCGTTCATGGACGAGAAGACCGCTAAAGAGCGGGCCGGGAAGGAGGGCTGGACGGTCGTCGAGGACGCGGGCCGCGGCTGGAGGAGGGTCGTCCCCTCCCCCGCCCCGGTCAGGATCGTCGAGGCGCCGGTCATAGAGGCGCTCCTTGGGGCGGGCATCGTGGTCGTGGGGGCCGGCGGCGGCGGTATCCCGGTCGTCGAGGACGAGCGGGGGCTGCTGCACGGCGTGGCCGCCGTCATAGACAAGGACCACTCCTCGGCGCTTCTGGCCAACACGATCGGCGCCGATCTCTTCCTCATCTCGACGGCCGTCGAGCGGGTGGCGCTGAACTTCGGCAAGCCGGACGAGAGGTGGCTGAGCAAGATGACGCTTGAGGAGGCGAGGCGCTACCGCGAGGAGGGACACTTCGCGAAAGGGAGCATGGAGCCGAAGATCTCCGCTGCGATAAGCTTCCTGGAGCGCGGCGGGAGGGAGGCGATCATCACCAGCCCCGAGAACATCCCCAGCGCCCTCGCCGGCGAGACCGGAACCCACATCGTCCCGTGAGCCTCCCGGAGATAGCGCTCATCACCACCGGAGGCACGATCGCCGCCCGTCCCCTCCCCTCCGGGGAGGTCGTGGTCGCAGACTCGGGCGAGGAGCTCCTCTCCTCGGTCCCGGAGCTCGGCGGGATCGCGCGCGTCCGCCTCATCGAGCTCTTCAACATCGACAGCAGCCTGATGACCCCGCAGAACATGCTCGAGATCGCGCGCCGGGTGCGCGCCCTCGACCGTGACGAGAACCTCGCCGGCTTCGTCGTCGCCCACGGGACGGACACGATGGAGGAGAGCGCCTACCTGGTCGACCTGCTCTACGCCGGCGAGAAGCCGGTGGTCTTCACCGGGGCCCAGCGCAACGCCTCGGAGAGGGACTTCGACGGCCCCCGCAACCTGCTCGACGCCGCCCGCGTCGCCACAAGCCCCGCCGCCCGCAACCTCGGGGCCGTGATCGCGATGGCCGGCCGCATCGACGCCGCCCGCGACGCCACCAAGGTCCACACCACCGCCCTCGAGGCGTTCTCCTCGCTCGACCGCGGCAAGCTCGGCGAGATCTTCGACGGGACGGTACGCATCTTCCGCTCCCGCCCCCGCCCCGCCAACCTCGCCTCCCTCGACGACATAGAACCCAACGTCGCCCTCGTGAAGCTCGCCGCCGGTACGGACGGCACCTTCCTGCGCGCCGCCCGCGAGTCCGGGGCCGCAGGCATCGTGCTGGAGGCCCTCGGCCTCGGCAACGCCAACCCCGACGTCGTGCGCGAGGTGGAGCGCTGCACCGCCTCCAACGTACCCGTCCTCGTCGTCTCCCGCATCCCGCTCGGCGGTGTCGCCCCGGTCTACGGCGCGGGCCACGACCTGGCGCGCGCCGGAGCTCTCTTCGGCGGAGACCTCAGCGGCCAGAAGGCCCGCATCCTGCTCATGGCCGCCCTCGCCGCCAGCAGGAAGACCAGAGAACCTCTCCCCGGCCTCCTAGCCCCACACCTGGAGCTCTGAGAGAGCGCAGGGGTAATGTGCTATATTTCGTGATACGAAAGTGTGTTTCTGGAAGGTGGGTGAGATCTTGGCGGTCAGGTCTTCGCGCAGCGGGGAGGTGCAGTCGCTGGCACGGGCGCTCGACATCCTTGAGCTTCTGGGCAGGGCGGAAGGGGAGCTGGGGGTCACGGAGATCGGGCCGGCGGTGGGGCTGCCGAACGGTACGGCGCACCGGCTGCTGGCGACGCTGACCCGCCGGGGGTATGCCCGGCAGGTGGGGGAGAGCCGCAAGTACACGCTGGGGCCGAAGGCGCTGGTTCTGGCTTCGGCGGCGCGGGAGCACCTGGGGACGCTGGCGCGACCTTTTCTGCGGGAGCTTATGGAGGTGAGCCAGGAGACCTCCAACCTGGCGGTGCTGGACAGAAACTCGGTCGTCTACATAGACCAGGTACCGGCCCGGCGCATGGTCCGGATGTTCACCGAACCCGGAAACCGCGTCCCGCCGCACGCCACGGGCACCGGAAAGGTGCTGCTCGCCTACCAGCCCGAGGAGGCGGTCGAAGCCATCCTCCGCCAGAGCGGCCTGCCCCGCTTCACCGCACACACCGTGACCGATCCGGAGCGTCTGCGGGCGGAGCTGGAGAAGATCCGCGAACAGGGTTACGCCGTCGACTCCGAGGAGATGGAGGAGGGTGTCCGCTGCCTCGCCGCCCCGGTCTTCGGACCTGACGACAGGATCCTCGCCGCCATGAGCGTCTCCGGACCCGCCGGAAGGCTCAGCCCCGAGAGAGTCCAGGAACTCGTCCCGCACATAAAGAGGATCTGCGCCGCCTTCTCCGCGAGCATAAGCTCGGATAATTAATCCCTCTTCCCCGGCTTCATCCGGGCACGAACAGCTTCTCGTGTCCGAATCTCGACATATATTTCGTCTGAAGGAATAAAAAATCCTGCCTGCGATACTTGACACGGGTCCCTGTTCATCTTTATACTGAATTCTGCAAAACGAAATTAGTCTTCTGCTATGTGAGGAGGAGTGGTGAGATTCTGCGCGAACGTCTCTATCCTGTTCAGGGAGGCACCGTTTCTGGAGCGGTTCGCCGCGGCGAGGGCGGCGGGGTTTTCGGCGGTGGAGTTCTGGTGGCCTTCCGGCGAGGATCTCGGGGAGGTTGAGGCGGCGGTCGAGGATGCGGGGCTTACGGTGGCGCTCTTCAACTTCGACGCCGGGGACATGCCGGCCGGGGAGAGGGGGCTCTTGAGCGACCCGGACCGGGCGGGGGAGTTCCGGGAGAACGTGCCGGTGGCGCTGGAGCTCGCAGGGAGGCTCGGGTGCCGGAGGCTGAACGCGCTGGCCGGGCACCGGCTGGAGGGGATGGATCGGGGGGAGCAGCTCCGGCTGGCGCGCGAGAACGTGGCGTGGGTGGCGGACCGGGCGGCCGAGCGGGGTGTCGAGATAATGATCGAGGCGGTCAACACCTTCGAGAACGGGCCGTACCTGCTCAGCAGGACCGGTGAGGCGGCAGAGTTCGTCCGGGGGGTGGGCCGGGAGAACGTCAGGCTGCAGTACGACTACTACCACATGCAGCGGATGGAGGGGAACCTCACCGCCACGGTGCGCGAGCACATCGGCATGATCGGGCACGTGCAGGTCGCCGACTCCCCCGGCCGGGGTGAGCCGGGGACCGGGGAGATCAACTACCGCTACGTGCTCGGGGAGCTGGAGCGGCTCGGCTACGACGGCTACGTGGGGCTGGAGTACAACCCGACCACCGGACGTACGGAGGAGAGCCTCGCCTGGCTTCCGAAAGAGCTGCGCGGCGGCGACGTCCGGGCGGAGGACTTCAGGCTCTAGAGAGAAAGGGGTAGAGATGCCGGAGAGGATAGGCTTCATAGGGCTCGGGATCATGGGGTGGCCCATGGCCGAAAACCTGGTGCAGGCCGGCTACGACCTCACCGTCCACAACCGCACCCACAGCAAGGCACAGCGGTTCGCCGAGAAGACCGGTGCACAGCTCGCACAGAGCCCCAGAGAGGTCGCAAACAACAGCGACGTCGTCATCACCATGCTCCCCGACTCCCCGGACGTCAGGCAGGTCGTCGAGGGAGAGGAGGGGGTGCTCGAGGGCATCCGGGAGGGCTCTCTCCTCATCGACATGTCCACCATCTCCCCCGTGGTCACCAGGGAGCTCGCCTCGGAAGTGAAGAAGAAGGGCGCCTCGATGCTGGATGCTCCGGTCTCAGGAGGGGATGTGGGCGCCAGGGAGGGGACCCTCTCGATCATGGTCGGAGGAGAACAGGAGGACTTCGAGCGCGCAAGGCCCCTCTTCGAGGCGATGGGCAGGACCATAACCCATGTTGGTCCCTCGGGGGCCGGGCAGGTCGTGAAGGCTGCGAACCAGATCGTGGTGGCGCTAACCATAGAGGCGGTCTCTGAGGCGCTGGTGCTCGGCTCCAAAGGTGGGGTCTCTGCGGAGAAGATCCTGGATGTTCTATCGGGGGGTCTTGCTGGCAACAGGGTGATGGAGGTCAAGAGGGAGAAGTTCCTATCTCACGTCTTCGAGCCGGGCTTCCGGGCGGAGCTGCACCACAAGGATCTCGGTATAGCGCTCGCGGCCGGCCGCGAGTACGGGGTGGCGCTCCCGGTCACGGCGATAGTGGATCAGATGCTCCTCTCGATGAAGAAGAAGGGCTGGGGCGGGGAGGACCACTCGGCGCTCCTGCGGGTGATAGAGGACCTCTCCGGCGACGGGACGACTGAATAGGAGGAGAGAAGATGGCCCGGATGGGCGTGATGGACGCGGTGGTGAAGGTTCTCGAGGACGAGGGGGTCGAGGTCGCGTTCGGGGTGCCGGGGGCGGCGATCCTGCCGCTGTACAAGGCGCTCAGCAAATCCAGGCAGATAAGGCACTACTCCGTGCGACATGAGGAGGGCGGAACGCACGCCGCCGACGGGTACGCCCGGGTGACCGGGAAGGTCGGGGTCAACATCGGGACCTCGGGGCCGGCGGGGACGAACATGATCACGGGCCTCTACACCGCGATGGCCGACTCGATACCCATGATCTGCATAACCGGCCAGGCCCCCACCGGCGTCCTGCACAAGGAGGCCTTCCAGGCGGTGGACATCGTCGAGATCGCGCGTCCGGTGACCAAGTGGGCCGTGCAGGTCAAAGAGCCCGCCCAGCTCGTCTGGACCTTTCGGGAGGCGTTCCGGGTCGCGCGCGAGGGCCGTCCGGGCCCGGTGCTCATAGACCTGCCGCTCGACGTGCAGAAGTCCTCCCTCGAGGTGGACTTCGACCCCCGGCGCGACGGCCCGCTCGGTTTCGAGCGCCCCGAGCCGAGCCCGGAGGCCATCCGCGAGGTCATCGAGATGATCCTCGCCGCCGAGCGGCCCGTGCTGATGCCCGGGGGCGGGGTCATCCTCGCCGACGCCTCCGAAGAGCTCGTCGAGCTCGCCGAGTACCTGCAAATTCCCGTGAGCCCCACGTACATGGGGAAGGGTGCGATCCCGGAGGACCACCCCCTCTACATGGGGATCGTCGGTATCCAGACCAGCCAGCGCTACGCCAACGCCCTCTTCCTGGAGAGCGACCTGGTCGTCGGGATCGGAAACCGCTGGGCCGAGCGGCACACCGGCGACCTCGACGTCTACCGGGGCGACAGGAAGTTCATCCACATAGACATAGACCCCCGCCAGATCGGACGGGTCTTCCCGCCCGACCTTGGCATCGTCTCCGACGCGAAGCTCGCCCTGCGCGCGATGCTCGAGACGGCCTGGGCCGTCACGCCCCAGCGCGAGCCGGGCGCGTGGGTCGAGCGGGTGGGGGAGCTGCGCTCCACCATGCTGCGCAAAACCGACTTCGACGACGTCCCCGTAAAGCCCCAGCGGGTCTACCGGGAGCTCAACGAGTTCTTCGACGAGGACACCATCTTCGTCACCGCGATCGGGCTCTACCAGATCTGGTCCGGTCAGTTCCAGAAGACCTACAAGCCCCGCCACTACCTGTGCTGCGGTCAGGCGGGACCTCTGGGCTGGGAGGTTCCGGCCTGCCTCGGGGCCAAGCTCGGCCGCCCCGACAACCTCGTCGTCGGCGTGGTGGGCGACTACTCCTTCCAGTTCCTCGTGGAGGAGGTGGCGGTCGCGGTGCAGTACCGGGTACCCTACGTGCTGGTGATGATCAACAACGCCTACATGGGCCTCATCCGCCAGTCGGAGCTCGGCTACGGTATGAACTTCGCGGTCGACCTCGGCTACGAAGGCCCCGAGAGCGAGTACGGCATCGACGGCGTCGGCATGATGGAGGCGATGGGCGCACTCGGCCGCAGAGTCCGGCGCCCTGGGGAGATAAGGGGAGCCCTGGAGTGGGCGGTGCGCGCGAGCGAGGAGCGCCGCGTCCCGGTGCTCGTGGAGATCATGTGCGAGCGCGAGACCAACGCCGCGATGGGCCTCTCGATAGACAGGATCAACGAGTACGAGCCGGTGGAGGACCGGCTCCCGGCGCTCGAGGCAGCAGCGGAAGGGAGCTAGTGGAGGAGGACCTCAGGGAGATCCTGCGCGCCGGCCTCGCCGCCGCCGACCCCGAAGACGCCGTGCGCCGCCACCTCGGACTGGAAGGGAACGAGGTGCTCGTCTCGGGAGAGCGACTCAGCCCCGGGCGGATCTTCGTCGTCGCCGCCGGGAAGGCCGCGGGCCCGATGGCCCGCGCCGCCGCGGGGATCCTCGGCGGGAAGATCGCCGGCGGGCTCGTCGTCACCAAAGACGGCCACGAGCCGGGACCGGAGGGGCTCGAGACCCTCTACGCCTCCCACCCGGAGCCTGACGAGCGCGGCCTCGAGGCCGCCCGCCGCGTCGCGGAGCTCGCCGCCCCCCTCGGCGAGGGCGACCTCCTCCTCGCCCTCGTCTCCGGCGGGGCCTCGGCGCTCCTCGCCGACCCCGCGGAGGGGATAGAGCTCGGGGACCTCAAGCAGCTCACCTCCGCCCTCCTGCGCAGCGGCGCCTCGATAGACGAGATCAACGCCGTGCGAAAGCACGTCTCGACCCTCAAAGGCGGCGGCCTCGCCCGGCTCGCCGCCCCCGCCCGCACCGTTGCCCTGCTGCTCTCCGACGTGGTCGGCGACGACCCCTCCTCCATCGCGAGCGGCCCCACCGTCCCAGACCCCACGACCCTGCAGGACGCCCGGGGCGTCCTCCGGCGCCACGGGATAGACCCGCCCGCGAGCATCGCCCGACGCCTGCGGGACGGCCCCGAGACCCCCAAGCCCGGCGACCCCGTCTTCGAGCGCGTCACGAACCTCGTCATCGGCGGAGGTCTCGCCACGGCGCAGGCTTCCTGCGAGGCGGCCCGCACCCTCGGCTACACCCCGCTCCTCCTCTCCACCTACGTGACCGGCGAATCCCGCGCCGCCGCCCTCCTGCACGCGGCGATCGTCCGGGAGGCGCTCGCGAGCGGAAACCCCGCCCCGCCACCCCTCGCGCTCGTCTCCGGCGGCGAGACCACCGTCACCGTCTCCGGTGAAGGAACCGGCGGCCCGAATCAGGAGTTCGCCCTCGCCCTCGCCCTCGCCCTCGAAGGCGTGGACGGCTGGGCCGCCCTGAGCGTCGATACCGACGGAGCCGACGGTCCCACCGATGCAGCCGGAGGCCTGGTGGACGGCGAAACCGCAGCCAGAATCCGCGCCGCCAGCCTCGACCCGCGCGACGCCCTCTCCCGCAACGACGTCCACCCGGCGCTCGAAGCCGCGGACGCCCTCCTCATCACCGGACCCACCGGCACCAACGTCAACGACCTGCGCATCGTCCTCGTCCGCCGGGGAATTTGACACACAGGATACCATCCTGTATCCTTGGTTTGTGAAATAAAGTTTTCATCTAACGAAAGGTGAGAGATGGAGAGCGGCTACAGCGAGCGGCTGTACAACGAGGATCTGGCACCGGCACAGGAGCGCAACTGGAGCACGTGGAGCCTGTTCTGCACGTGGATGGCCGACGTGCACAGCATCGGGGGTTATACGTTCGCGGCGGGGCTTTTCTTTCTGGGGCTCACGGGCTGGCAGGTGTTTCTTGCTCTGATCTGCGGGATAACGGTCGTATACTTCCTGATGAACCTCACGAGTGTGGCCGGGCAGCGGTACGGGATACCCTATCCCGTGCTCGCCCGGGTCAGCTTCGGGGTCTTCGGGGCCAACGTTCCGGCTCTGATCCGGGCGGCGGTCGCCATCGCCTGGTACGGTATCCAGACCTGGCTCGCCTCGGTGGCCGTCGTGATACTGGCGCTCAAGATATTCCCGGGCCTCGAGCCGCTTGCTCGGTCTTCGTTCCTCGGGCTCTCGTACCTCGGCTGGATCTGCTTCCTGCTTCTGTGGGCGGCGCAGCTCTTCGTCCTCGGCCGCGGGATGGAGTCGGTGCGCCGCCTCGTCGACTGGGCCGGTCCCGCCATCTACGTCGCGATGCTCGCGCTCGCGATCTGGATCTTCATCCAGGCCGGAGGCAGCATAGACTTCAACCTCGGCTCGAAGAGCCTCTCCTTCGGAGGGGCCACGCTGGCCTTCTTCACCGCCATCGCGCTGGTCGTCAACTACTTCTCCACCCTGCTTCTGAACTTCACCGACTTCTCCCGCTTCGCCCCCAGCGAGCGGATGGTGAGGTGGGGCAACTTCTGGGGGCTTCCGGTCAACTTCATCCTCTTCTCGGTCATCGTGGTCGTGGTGACGGCGGGATCGCGTGAGATCTACGGCTCCGCCATAACCGACCCCGTGGAGCTCGTCGGGAGGATCCCGAGCTTCGTCGCGCTCGCGCTCGGCGCGCTCACCTTCGCCGTCGCGACGGTGGGGATAAACATCGTCGCGAACTTCGTCTCACCCTGCTACGACCTGGCCAACGCCTTCCCGAAGCACATAGACTTCAGGCGGGGTGGGATCATCTCCGCCGTGCTCGCGCTCGTCGTGATGCCCTGGAAGCTCTACTCGAGCCCCATCGCCATAAACTACTTCCTCGGTGGGCTGGGCGCGCTCCTCGGCCCGATCTTCGGGATCATCGTCGCCGACTACTACCTGCTGAGGCGCGGCAGGGTCGACGTGGAGGGGCTCTACCGGGAAGGGGATGACTCCCCCTACTGGTACCGGGGAGGCCTCAATCGCCGGGCGCTCTGGGCGTTCGCGATCGCGGCCTTCGTCTCGCTCATCGTGGCGCTCGTCCCCGCCCTGAAGGTGGCCGCCCCGTTCTCCTGGTTCGTCGGAGCCGGGATAGGCGGCGCCTCCTACTACGCGCTCATGCGGAGCGCCCCGGCACCTCTGCCCGAGGCAGAGTGATCCTCAGTCGTTGCCGAAATCCAGGTCGAAGCCGCCCCCGCCCTGGTTGGAGTGGGTGTGCGGCGGCACGACCGGCCCCTCCGAAGGCTGTATCAAAACCCAGCCGGGACCTTCGAAGGAGATCTGGAACGTCTCCCCGCTCCCCCTCCCGAGGAAGGTCTTGAACGAGATGTCGCTCCGGATGCCGGTCCTCACGTCACCGCTCCAGGCGACCACCGAGTCGGGGTCGGCGAAGGTGGGGGTGCTCGCGTCGAGCAAGACCGGCTCCCCGTCGGAGGTCACGGCCACCTTGCCGCTCCCCTCCAGCACCACGTTGAACAGCCCGCCCGCGAGCCTCCCGGCCCCCTCGACCCGCCTTATGTCCCAGTCTATGCCGCTCTCGAAGGCCAGGATGTTGTCGCCGTTTACGGTCATCCGCTCGCCTTCTAGCTCCAGGACCATGATCTTGCGCTTGTCGTGCGCCAGAAACAGATCCCCCGTGCCCCGGCAGGACATCAGCTGCACGCCCTCACCGGTCAGCGCTTTCTTGAAGAAACGTCCCAGCCCACCGCTTCTGTGCTCGAAGCGGATGTCCCCCTGGTATGCCACCATCGATCCGAGCTTCGCCTGGATCTCATCCCCCTCGAGCCGTACCTTCAACATCGAGGAGTTCTGCAGGGTAAAGCGCCCTTCCGATGCAACCTCCCGGAACTGCTCGAGGTTGGTCTCGCTCATGCCCGAAGCCTCCTGTCTTATAGAGATGTGTGTGACATACTAATGTACGTGGCTCCCCCGGGCAAGTTTCTCAGAACATCCTGCCGCCGGGGGGAACCTCGCGGTCGGGGGAGAGCAGGACCACCTCGCCTCGCTCGTCGGGCACCCCGAGAACGAGCACCTCGCTCTCGAAGCCGGCGATCCTCTTGGGCGGGAAGTTGACGACCGCGACGACCTGCTTTCCCACCAGTACATCCGGGGTGTAGTTGCCGGTGAGCTGGGCGCTGGAGCGCTTCTTTCCCACCTCCGGGCCGAAGTCCACCGTGAGCTTTATGGCGGGTTTTCTGGCCTCCGGGAAGGGCTCGGCGGCGACGATCCTCCCGACCCGGACGTCCACCTTCTCGAAGTCTTCCCAGGAGATCACATCGGACAAAGCTCCTCCTTCCTCTCGCCTGCTGGATGGAAGGATACGAAAAAGGCGGCCCCCGTGAGGGAGCCGCCCCGGGAAAGGAGGGGCTTTACCCGAAGAGTCGCCGCATCAGGATCCCCCCGACGATCAGAAACCCTCCCCCGAGCAGGGCTACCGGTATCGTCCCGCCGGTGTTCGGTAGGACGTCCACCGCCGGAGAGGACGCGGAGGAGACCGGGGTAGCGCTCGAATACTGGTCGGCCGCCGCGCTCGTGCTCGCCGCGCTGGACGGAGCGCTGGCCGGCGGGTCCGATGAAGGGTCCGCGCCGGAGAAGCTGTAGCTCGTGCTCACCACCTCCCCGGGCGTGAAGACCTTGGAGTGGGACTCGATGGTCTGGAGCGGACCACCCGCAGGAGAGAGCACATAAGAGAAGGTCAGCGGCTCGCCGGCTGGCACCGGGATCTTCACCGTGTAGGTCCCCCCATCCCGGCACGTCGGGCCGACCGCCCCGGGCTTCGTCGAGCAGAAGAACCCCGCGGGTACCTCGCCTCCCGGGTCGGTGAACAGGTAGAAGCTCTCCCCTTGCGGCACCTGTCCGTGCACCGTCAGCTGGAAGACTATCGGGATCGTACCCCCACCCTGCCCCGAACCGGCGCTGCTCGCATGGGTAGGCGCCGCCGCGAACAACGCCGCACCCGCCACCGCTATGAGAGCCACGAACCGCTTCATACCGCCTCCTTCCTCCCACAACGGACATCTTGTTAAGGAATGTTAAGTGATCGGGATAACAACAGGGTTACAACGGAAAAAACGTTTGGTAACGACGAGGTAGAGGTTTCAGAGGGGTGATTATGCTAGGCTTATGTCGTCCGGTGAGGGTTGCGGGAGAGAGCCGTCCGGTGGGACGGCCGCCGAAGGTGAAAGGCTCTTTTGGGTGGGGCCGAATCTCTCAGGCGAAAGGACCGCGGCCGGAGGGCGTCCTGGAGAGACCGGCCCTCGTTGGGCTGGCGCCGACGGGGTAACACTCTCAGGCCTTTGGGACAGGACGGAAAGAAAAGACGTCCAACCCTGAAAGGATAGGGGGTGCAGCCGCGTGGCGCGCTACACACCGCACACTGAAGAGGATGTGAGGGAGATGCTCGAGGCGATCGGGGTCTCCTCCGTCGACGACCTCTTCTCCGATGTCGCCCCGAGGTTCGAGGGAGAGCTGGACCTGCCGCCGGCGGCGAGCGAGTACGAGGTCTTGAGCGAGGCCGAGGAGCTGGCGGCGAGGAACGCGACCGGGATGCCCGTCTTCCTCGGCGCGGGGGCCTACGACAGGATCGTGCCGGCCGCCATCGGCGCGGTAGTCTCCCGCGGGGAGTTCCTCAGCTCCTACACGCCCTACCAGCCGGAGGTCAGCCAGGGCACGCTCGCGGCGACCTTCGAGTTCCAGTCGGTCGTCTGCGAGCTCACCGGGATGGAGGTGGCGAACGCCTCGGTCTACGACGGGGCGAGCGCCTGCGCCGAGGCGGCGCTCATGACCGCGCGTCTGACGAAGCGGGACCCGAAGGTCGCGCTCTCGGCGAACCTGAACCCCCGCTACCGCGAGGTCATCGAGACCTACGGCGTAGAGACCGTGGATCTCCCCTTCAGGGAGGGGACCACCGACTTCTCGGGGCTTCCGGAGGACCTCTCCTGTGTCTTTGTCCAGAGCCCGGGGTTCTTCGGCACCATCGAGGACGTCGGGGCCGCCGCAGAGGCGGCGCACGGGATGGGGGCGCTCTGCGTCGCGGTCTGCGACCCGATAGCCCTCGCCGTCCTCGAGCCGCCGGGCGGCCTGGGGGCGGACGTGGCGGTGGGAGAGACCCAGCCTCTGGGGATGCCGCTCAGCTTCGGGGGCCCCTACGCCGGCTACATGGCCACCCGCGAGCGCTTCGTGCGCCAGCTCCCCGGACGCATCGTAGGGGAGACGGTGGACAGGGAGGGCCGGGTAGCCTACGTGCTCACCCTGAGGGCCCGCGAGCAAGACATCCGCCGGTCGCGGGCCACCTCCAACATCTGCACCAACCAGGCGCTCTCGGCCCTGACCGCGACCGTCTACGCCTCGCTGATGGGGCCGGAGGGGCTGCGGGAGGTGGCGCAGCTCTCGATCTCCAAGGCCCACTACCTGGCCGGGAGGCTGCAGGAAGCCGGCTTCTCGCTGCGGTATCCCGAAGCACCGTTTCTCTGGGAGTTCGCCGTCGAGATGCCGGACGTGGAGAAGGCCAACGAGGCGCTGCTCGAGGCCGGCATCGTCGGTGGGCTCGATCTTGGCGACGGGGCGATGCTCGTCGCGGTGACGGAGAAGAGGAGGAAGGAAGACCTCGACCGTTTCGTGGAGGTGGTGGTGGATGCCCGCTAGTCTGATCCGTGCGAAGAGCCGCCCCGGCAGGCGGGGATACACCCTCCCCGCCCCCGACGTGCCGGAGGTGCCGCCCGAAAAGATCCTGCCGGAGGGGGCGCTCCGCAAAGAGAGGCCCGATCTCCCCGAGGTCGACGAGCCCACCGTCGTCCGGCACTACACCAACCTCTCGCGCGAGAACTGGGGGATAGACACCAACTTCTACCCGCTGGGCTCGTGCACGATGAAGCACAACCCGCGTGCCAACGAGGCCGCCGCGGCGATCCCCGGCTTCGCCCGGCTCCATCCGCTGCAACCCGAGGAGCAGGTGCAGGGTGCGCTCGAGTTGATGCACCGGCTCGCAGCCTTCCTCTCCGAGGTCTCCGGGTTCCCCGCCGTCTCGCTCGCGCCGCTCGCCGGGGCGCAGGGCGAGCTCACCAGCATCCTCATGATAAGGAAGTACTTCGAGGACGCTGGGGACGAGGGGCGCACCACGGTCCTCATCCCCGCCACGGCGCACGGGACCAACCCGGCGACCGCGGCGATGGCCGGCTTTAAGGCCGTGGAGATAGGGCTCGACGAGCGAGGCTGCGTGGACGTCGGCGAGCTCGAAGAGAAAGTGGACGAGACGACCGCGGCGCTCATGATCACCAACCCCAACACCTGCGGGGTCTACGAGCGCAACATCGAGGAGATCGCCTCCATCCTGCACCGGTCCGGCGCGTTCCTCTACATGGACGGGGCGAACATGAACGCCAACCTCGGCCGCATGCGCCCATCCGACGCCGGGGCGGACATCATGCACTTCAATTTGCACAAGACCTTCTCCACCCCCCACGGCGGCGGCGGGCCGGGTTCGGGCGCGATCGCCTGCTCCGAGCGGCTCGCTCCCTTCCGTCCCGACCCGGTCGTCGAGGAGCGCGACGGCGCCTACCGCCTCGTGCGTCCGGAGAAGTCCATCGGCCGGGTCGGAGCCTTCCACGGTAACTTCGGCCAGATGGTCCGGGCCTGGAGCTACATCAGGATGCACGGCCCCGATCTCAAGGAGGTCTCCGACCTCGCCGTCCTGAACGCGAACTACGTCCGGGCCCGCCTGAAGGGCACCTACGATTCGCCCTACGAGGGCCCCTGCAAGCACGAGGTCGTCGTGCAGCCCCCGAAAGGGGTGAAGGCGCTGGACGTGGCCAAGGGCCTCATCGACCGCGGCTTCCACCCGCCGACGATCTACTTCCCCCTCGTCGTGAAGGAGGCGCTCCTGATCGAACCGACCGAGACAGAGTCGAAGGAGACCCTCGACGACTTCGTCGGCGCGATGCTCGAGATAGCGCAGGACGAGCGTCTCGAGGAGGCCCCCACCCGCGCACCGGTCCGCCGCCTGGACGAGGCCCGTGCCGCCCGCAAGTTGAAGGCGAGGTGGTAGTGATGTCTCTGAAACGTACCCCGCTCCACGGGGAGCACGAGAGGCTCGGGGCCCGGCTGGTCGAGTTCGCGGGCTGGGAGATGCCCGTGCAGTACGAGGGGATAAAGGCCGAGCACCAGGCGGTGCGCACCCGCACCGGGCTCTTCGACGTCTCGCACATGGGCGAGGTCGCCTTCCGCGGCCCGGACGCCGGGAGGGCGCTGCAGCGCCTCCTGACCCGCGACGTCTCCCGGCTCGAGGTCGGGCAGGCGGGCTATTCTGCGGTCTGCCTCGAGAGCGGCGGCACGGTGGACGACGTGATCGTCTACCGCCGCGAAGGGGACTTCCTCGTCGTCGTGAACGCCGCCAACCGCGAGAAGGACCTCGCCCACTTCCGTGGCAACACCTCGGATCTCGACGTCGAGATCTCCGACGAGACAGAGGACTGGGCCCTTCTCGCCCTGCAGGGCCCGGAGGCGGAGAGTATCCTCAAACCTCTCTGCGGGGGCGACCTCTCGACCCTCGGGCGCTACCGGTTCTCAGAGACGGCCGTGGACGGAAGGCCGGCCGTTATCGCCCGCACCGGCTACACCGGGGAGGACGGTTTCGAGATCTTCCTCCGCCCGGAGGACGCCGCGGGGATCTGGAGGAAGCTCATCGAAGCCGGGGCCACCCCCGCCGGGCTCGGGGCGCGCGACACGCTGCGCCTGGAGGCCGGGATGTGCCTCTACGGCAACGAGCTCGACGAAGAGACCACGCCGCTGGAGGCCGGGATCTCCTTCGCCGTCCACCTGGACAAACCTGAAGAGTTCATCGGGCAGCGGGCGCTGCGCCAGGAGAAGGAGAAGGGGCTGAAGAAAAAACTCGTCGGCTTCGAGCTCGAGGGCCGGGGCGTCGCCCGCCACGGCCACCCGGTGCGGGTCGTGGGCGAGGAACGGGGCGTCGTGACGAGCGGCACCGTCTCGCCGACCCTCGGCCGCCCGATAGGCCTCGCCTACGTCCCCCCGCAGACCGAAGGTGAGATCGAAGTCGTCATCCGCGGGAGGCCCGTCCCGGCCCGCATCGTCCCGCTGCCGTTCTATAGCCGCAAGCAGAGCTAGAGGAGGGAAGAGTTGAACGTACCGCAGGACCTCAAGTATACCCGCACCCACGAGTGGGTCCGCATCGAGGGGGATGCCGCCACCATCGGCATAACCGACCATGCCCAGGACGAGCTCGGAGACGTCGTCTTCGTTGACCTCCCCGAAGTCGGCACCAGCCTCTCCCCCGGAGATTCCTTCGGCTCCGTCGAGTCCGTCAAGGCCGTCTCCGACCTCTACTCCCCCCTCGGCGGCGAGATCACCGAGGTCAACTCCATCCTCGAAGAATCGCCCGAGAAGATCAACGAAGACCCCTACGGGGAAGGATGGATCATCCGCCTCCGCTACTCCGGAGAGGCCGACCTTCTCTCCCCGGAGGACTACCAGCGGCTCCTCGAGGAGGAACGATGACCCCGAAAAACACCTCTAGTGAAAAAAATCACAGAAGAATGAGCCCGCAGCCCGGCTGACGAGGAGCGTAAAAATGCTGGTTTTGCAGGTATTTTGTGTCATGACTATGTGCAGTGGGAAGATATTTTTAAAAAGTTTCTAGATTCTCTGTTCCAAGACCTTTACAAAGTGTGACTAGCGGGGTATCATTCCGGGTGTCGGTTGGTGCGTAAGCTAAACCGACACACAATTGAAGAGCCCGGGGTGACACTCCTCCTTTCCCTTTCCCCACCTATCACCCCTAAAGTTCACCTCGGGCTCTTCATTTGGGAGCCGGGGGGGTGACACTCCTCCTTTCCCTTTCCCCCACTCCTCCTTTCCCTTTCCCCACCTATCACCCCCACCCCCGGCTCCCCTTTCTCTTTGCGGGGCGATGGAAGAGGCCCGGCGGATGGTATCCGCCGGGCCTCTGTTGGCTTCGGGTGGGTCTGATTCCCTCTAGGAGGCCTCTCCCACCTGGGTGAGGTAGTAGAGGGTGTGCATGAGCTGGGCGGTCGGGTCTATGCGGTGGACGTCGACGTCCGGTGGGACGTGGAGCAGTACGTCGGTGTAGTTGAGGATGACCCTGATGCCGGCGTCGACCATCAGGTCGGCGACCTGCTGGGCGGAGGAGGAGGGGGTGGCGATGATGCCGATGATCTCGTCGGCCTCCTTGACGCTTTTCTTGAGCTCGTCTATGTGCTTGACGACGACGTTGCCGACGGTGCGTCCGATCTTCTCCGGGTCGTTGTCGAAGACGTCGTGGATGACGAAGCCCCGCTTGGGGAGCATCGTGCTGCTCGCGATGGCGCTCCCGAGGTTGCCCGCACCCACGAGCGCGATGTTGTAGGTCTGTTTGAGGCCGAGGATGCTGCGTACCGCCTCTACCAGGTCGTAGGCCTGGTAGCCCACACCCCGGGTGCCCGAAAACCCGATCGCGTTGAGGTCCCGCCTTACCTGTACCGGGTTGATGCCGGTGTAGTCGCCTAGCTCCTTGCTCGAGACCGCGTCCCGGTTCTCCTCTATGAGCTGCTGGGTGACCCTGAGATACTTGGTGAGCCTGTTCGTCAGACCTGGCTGCAACGTGGTTCGCACTTTGTCCAGCTCCTTTTCTTCCGACCCTCGTTGGTGAACTCATTGTAACAAAATGGTGCGCTCTTGCAATAAAGGTGCTCTTAGCAGCAGACAACTCAGCAAGCAAGCCGCATTACACGGCTTGAAAAGTCCGGTGGGAGGGTAACGTATGGGTGGGTTTCGTGTACACGGAGATTTCGGAAAGGAGATCTGGTTGGAGTACCGTCATCTTGGCAGAAGCGGTGTGAAGGTGAGCGAGATAGCTCTGGGGAGCTGGCTCACATATGGTGGGAGCGTGGAGGAGGAGCGGGCCCGGGAGTGCATCCACCGGGCCTACGAGCTCGGGATCAACTTCTTCGACACGGCCAACGTCTACGCGCAGGGGGCCGCTGAGGAGATCGTGGGCCGGGCGCTCAAGGGTTTTGCGCGTGAGTCCTACTTCCTGGCCACCAAGGTCTACTTCCCGATGGGGGATGGCCCGAACGACCGGGGGCTCTCGCGCAAGCACATCGTGGAGCAGTGTCACGCTTCCCTGCGGCGGCTCGGGGTGGACTACGTGGACCTCTACCAGTGCCACCGCTACGACACGGAGACCCCGCTCGAGGAGACTTTGCGGGCGCTCGACGATCTCGTGCGGCAGGGGAAGGTGCTCTACGTGGGGGTTTCGGAGTGGAGTGCGGATCAGATCTCCGATGCCCTGAAGATCGCCGACGAGATGGGCTTCGACCGGATCGTCTCGAACCAGCCGCGCTACAACATGATCCAGCGGCACATCGAGCGCCGGGTGATGCCGCTGTGCGAGGTCGAGGGCGTCGGGCAGGTCGTCTTCTCTCCGCTCGGGCAGGGGGTGCTCACGGGCAAGTACCGCCCGGGTGAGGCGCCTGCGGAGGGTACCCGCGCCGCCAACCCCGAGCAGAGCGCCTTCATGCGCGAGCTGATGAACGAGAAGGTCCTCTCGGCGGTCGACGGGCTCAGAGACGTCGCCTCCGACCTCGGGCTCTCGATGAGCCAGCTCGCCCTCGCGTGGGTCTTGCGCCGGGAGAACGTGAGCAGCGCGATCATCGGTGCCTCGCGCCCGGAGCAGGTCGAGGACAACGTGGGGGCCTCGGGCGTCGAGCTCTCCCCGGAGGTGCTGGAGAGGATAGACGGCATCCTCTCCGGCGTCATCCAGACCGGTTCCTAGAGGCCGTCGAGGAAGAGCCGCCGGGTCAGCTCCCTGCGGCTCTTCACCCCCACCTTCTCGAAGGCGTTGCGGAGGTGGTTCTGGACGGTGTACCCGGAGATGTATAGAGAGGCGGAGATCTCACTGGTCGAGGCCCCCTGCGCGGCGAGCGTGGCGACCTCAGCCTCGCGCGGGGTAAGGCCGTAGGCGGCCATGTTGAAGCGAACAACCTCCCCTGGTCCGGCGGGCCCGATGACGATGACCGCCTCTGCGGGCAGCCCCTCGCTCAGGGAGCCGTAGAGCGAGAGCCAGCGCCCCGAGCGCGCCCGGACGTTGAGGCGCGGAAGGAGGTCGAGATCTCCGGAGTTCTCCGGTCTCAGCGCCCGCTTCAGCGCACCCGCCACCATCCGGACCGCCGGAGGCAGATCCTGGCTCTCGGACCAGCCGGGCTTGAGGTCTTCGATCTCCTCCAGCCAGCGTTCGGCCGCTGCGGTGTAATGTGTTACCCGGCCCCGGTGGTCGAGGACCAGCACGCCGGGGGCACCGGTTCCTGTTCGGCCTTCGGCGAGAGCCTGCGAGCGGAGCGCCGCGGCCTTCAGGCCAGCGCCGAGGTGTGGGGCGAGGCGCCTGACGAACGCGACCTCGCGGGGTTCGAAGTCCGGGCGGCCCGCCTCGCGGCTCAGGTCCAGGGTGCCCCAGACATGGCCTCCGGCGGTGAAGACGGCGCGCATCTCGTGCGCCAGACCCAGCGGGCGCAGCATCTCCCTGTAGCGAGGAGACCGGGTGATATCACCTCCGGAGAGCTCGGAGAGCAGCGCAACGGGACGCCTTTCCCGGGTCATTCGCCGGATCTGGTCGAGATCGTGCTCGAAGTAGAGGTGGTCGAGGAAGACGGCGGCCTCCCGCTCCCCTCCCATCTCACCGGTGAGGGCGTGGGTGATCAGGGCGCTCCCCGGGTCCACCGTGGAGGCGCAGTACGCTTCGGAGCTCAACCTCTGCCGCAACCGCTCCGCGACCGCGTGCAGCAGCTCCGGGCCGCCGCGCCCGGAGTGGCACAGGCGTTTTATCTCTGAGAACGCCGGATCCTGTTTGACTCCGCCCGGGCTCATCCTCTCCCGTTCCGGGGGAAAATGACAGGTTTCTGCCATATGCCATCCCCGTTCGCTAGCCTACAGTTTATGACATGGAGGCCGGCGAGAGAAGGGAGAACGCCACGATGATCGAAGCTCAGAGAGGGGCCGGGCCGCACTTCGCCCGTGCGGGCGAAGGCCGTGCCGTCTGGTACGGCGGGTATCTGCTGAGTTTTTTGGCCACGGGCGAGGAGACCGGGGGAAGCTACGCTCTGGTCGAGGAGCTCGGACGGAAAGGGCTGAGCACCGAGCCGCCGCTGCACGTCCACACGCTGGAGGAGGAGTCTTTCTACCTGATAGAGGGGGAGATGGCCTTCTACGTGGGAGATAGGGTCGTCCCCGCACCGGCCGGCACCCTCGTCGTCCTGCCGCGCGGCGTGCCGCACCGGTTCGAGATCGTCTCGGAGGAGGTCAGGCTCCTCAACCTGATCACGCCGGCAGGTTTCGAGGGTTTCTTCCGCGAGCTGAGCGAGCCGGCGCGAGGGCTTACGCTTCCTCCCCCGCCGGAGGGACCGCCGGACGTCGCCCGGCTGGTCTCCGTCGCCGCGAGGTACGGCTGCGAGATCCTGCCTCCCCGCTAGCGCGGGGCCTTCCATCGGGAGGCGGGGTGTTGTAGCATGTAGCGCGTGGGCGTAGACCACATAACACTTTCCGCAGGCACCTCCACCGGGCGGTTCCCCCGACCGTCCCTGCCCCGGACGCCCCGCTTCTAGGGACGCCCGGGGCTTTTGCTGACGCAGAAGCTGAGAAGACGTTCGGTCGTTCGGGGGTAGATTGCTGGCATTCAAAACTCAAGACGCATCCGGCATCCGCATCCGGCGGATGGACGACGAAGACCTGAAGAACGTAAGGGAGCTGCGCGTGGCGGTGCAGTGGGCCGCCGATCCCAGGGCTTTCGAGCTTCTGCGCGGCACGAGGGATGCCCGCTGGGCAGTGGCGGAGCTCCTGGACGGTGCTCTCGCCGGGATGGTCGGGGCCGTGCCGCTCGGCAGGATGGGGGTGCTCTGCCACCTGGCCGTGCGGGACGACCTGCGCAGAGCCGGGCTCGGGACCGCCCTTACCCGTTGGGCGGTGTCCTATCTGCACTCCGTCGGGGTGAGAACCATCCGCCTGTACTCGACGGCGCAGGCCGAAAGCCTCTACCGGACGCTGGGCTTCAGGCCGGTCTGCCGGCGTGCCGTCTACAGGCGGGAGGCCGGAGCTCCGGTACCGAAGGAGGCACCATCCTACGGTCGCTACCGGGTCGACCCTCTCCTCGCCGCCGACCTCCCGGAGCTCTACGGGGTGGATTACTGGTCATACGGCGGCGACCGATCGGCGGTCCTCTTCGCCGTCCTGCGCAGGCATCCGGGTAAGGGCCTGGTCGTCCGGGATCCGACCGGAAGCATGAAGGGATACCTCATCCTCAGCCCCGCCGCGAGCGGCGCGTTCAGGATCGGACCATTCCTCGCCGCAGAAGATGGTGCGGCACGGGCACTCCTCGCACGGGCCCTCGAGGTCGCCGGGGAAGCTCCGGCCGAGCTCATCGTCCCCGACCCGGAAACAGCCCGCCCCCTGCTCGAGGAATTCGGTTTCGAGGGAAGGGACGATCGGCTGCGCATGGAGCTCGGTCCCGCCCCCGACACCCGCGGGATGCTCCAGTACGCGACCACACCCTACCTGGCGACCTGAGCGGGACGCGTTCCCGTCCGCTGCATGGTAGTCTTGGGCTCGGGCCGGTTCGCGCCCCTGTGGCAGGTCTTCGTGCGGCGCAGGGAGGGAAAATTTGGGCATGGGTCACGCTTCGGAGCAGCCGAGGTTCCTCTGGTTTGTGAGAGGGTTCGGGTTACTGCTCCTGCTCGCGGTCGTGGGGCTCTTCTACGTCAAGTGGGCCCCCTACTACCACAAGGTCTTCAATGCCGCATCGAGCCACACGCTCGGGCCTTCGATCCTGAGCGGCAGGGCCGCCTCCCCGCCTGCTCCCTCGTTCTCCTCCGCCCTCGACTACGCCGTAAGCTACTTCGAGTCCATCTGGAAGGCGCTGGTCCTGGCGCTCATCCTCGCCGCGACCGTCGAGACGACCGTTCCCCGGGACTGGCTCGCGCGGGTGCTCGGGAGGGAGTCGCTTCGCTCCTCGGTGCTCGGTGGCGTTCTCGCCCTGCCCGGGATGATGTGCACCTGCTGCACCGCACCGCTCGTCAAGGGGCTCAGGCGCAGCGGGGTCTCCGTCGGTGGCGCCGTCTCCTACTGGCTCGGGAACCCCACCCTCAACCCGGCCGTGCTGGTCTTCATCGTCTTCACGCTGGGGTGGAGGTGGGCCGCCCTGCGGCTCCTGCTCGGGATACCGCTCGTCTTCGGGGCCGGGCTCCTGGCCGCCCGCCTCTCACCGAAGGCTGAGGTGGGCCCCCGGAGGGTCCAGGAGATCGCGACCCCGTCCGCGACGCCGGGGAGCCTGCCGGTCCGCTGGGTGCGCTCGCTGGTGCGGCTCGCGGCCGGGATCATCCCGGAGTACGTCGTGATCGTGATGCTGCTCGGTGCCGCGAGAGCCTTTCTCTTCCCGGCCGCGGGCCCGGAGCTCGGCAACAGCATCCTGATCGTGGTGGGGCTCGCCATCGCGGGGACCCTGTTCGTCATCCCGACCGCCGGGGAGATCCCGATAATCCAGACCATGCTCTCCTACGGTATCGGGGCCGGCCCGGCCGGGGCGCTCCTGATGACGCTCGCCCCGGTGAGTTTGCCCTCCATCGCGATGGTGTGGACCTCCTTCCCGAAGAAACGGGTGCTCGCGCTCATCGCCGGGCTGACCGCACTCGCCGGTGTCGTCGGGGGACTTCTGGGGATGGCCTTTCTGTAGGGCGGGGCGCGGAGGTATCTACGACGGGGTTCGGCTACCTTCGGATACCCCAGCGCTCCACGAGCGGTCCTTCGGGCCCGAAGACGGGGTCGGTATTGGGCAGGGCGACCCGGCGGATGTTCTCGAGCACCCCGGGACGCTCGCCCGGTTCCCCCGTGCGGATGTCGTAGCGCTCCTGCCCGGGCGGGTACGCCCCGACGACGCGGAAGGAGCCGTCCGAGCCCGCGTTGCGGTGCCCGACGCCGGCCGGGATCACGATGATGTCCCCAGCCTCGACGTCGAAGGTCTTCCCGGAGGGACCACCGAGCTCCAGCCTCGCCGTCCCGGATACGATGCAGAGCACCTCGTGGGAGACGGAGTGGTAGTGGTGGTAGGAGAAGACCCCGTTGACCCAGGCCCCACCCCAGCCGTTCTCGCGCAGGAGCTCCCTGCAGCGCCCGGGGTCGCGGTACTCTTCGCCGAGCGCCCGCGGGTAGTAGAGCAGCGGAAGCCCGGGGTTGTTCGGGATGCGCCCGTCGTCCTCGAAGCGGTACTCTTCGACCCGCCGGTCCATCCTACCCCAGCGCCTCCACGAACCTCGTGGTGTCCGGTGGTTCCCCGGTGGCGCGTTCTACAGTGGCTCGCCAGCTCTCGCGGGCTCCGGGCCCGAAGAGCGCCTCGACCAGGTAGAGCCCGGCGGAGCGGCTCTCGTAGAAGGGGCCGCGGGTGACGTAGGTCTCCAGGTGGTGCCGGAGCTGGGCGGCGATGAGGTGCCCGAGCACGTAGTTGTGGTAGTAGACGGGGGAGACGGCGAGGTGGATCTTGGCCGCCCAGTCGTGCTCTCTGCGTCCCTCCGGCCGCTTCACGAGCTGCAACTCCTCGACGAGGTCCCACCACAGCTCGTTCAGGTCGTCCCTGTCCGGGTCGGCGTACAGCTCCCGCTCGAAGCGGTACATCACCAGCGCCCAGCGCACGAAGACGAGCCGGGCGGCCCTCTCGCGCTCTTCGAGTTTCTTCTGGTCCCGCACGGCCTCTTCCGCTCCCGCGATCGAGGAGAGCCAGCCGGCCTCGGTGGCCAGCGCACCCATCATCAGCGCGATGGCCTCCGTCGTGCTGGTGTGGGCCACCGAGCGCAGGAAGTAGGGGAGGGAGGGGTTTATGTTGCGGTCGTAGGCGGCGTGGCCGAGCTCGTGCAGGAGCGTCTCCATCCAGTACGCGTCCGGGCGGAGGTTGGCGAGCACCCGGACGTCGTAGGGATACTCCCGGCCGATGGAGATGCAGAAGGCGTGCTGGCTCTTGCCGGGGCGCTCGTACAGGTCGCTCCGGGCGAGCACCCCCCGCACGTCGAGCCCCATCGCGTCGTAGGTGGCGAGCGCGAGCTCCTCTATCTTCCTCCCCTGGAGGTAGCGGTCCACGTCGAGGTCGGGGTCCTCCGGCGGCTCCTGGAAGAAGGGGTCCGGAAGGTGCCAGGGCCTGGTCTCTCCCGTCCCGAAGCGCCGCCGCGTCTCGGCGTCCATCTTCTCTCGCAGCCTTCTGAAGGGGGCTTCGGTCGCCTCTTGCAGACGGCGCATGGTCTCTTCGAGCCAGAGGGGTTCTATCTCCTGCAGCCTCAGGGCCCTCTCGTAGTGGTTCTCGTAGCCCTGCTCGCGGGCGAGGCGGTTGCGCAGCCGGGCGAGTTCGCGCACCACGCCCTCGACCTCGCGCCCGACGCTCCTGGAGGCCTCCCACGCCGCCCGGCGTTCGTCCTCGTCTTCCGAGAAACGCAGTATCTGCCGGATCTCGTTGTCCCCGATCTTTCGCCCGTCCACGGTCCCGCGGTGGTTGCCGAAGATCGCGCCCGCCTCCGCCTCGAGCTCCTCGACGCGCCCGAGCAGCCTCCGATCTCCCTGCCTGGCGGCGAACTCGGCGTGGAGCACCTCGACCTGCCGCCGCAGCACCGGGCGCTCGATGGAGCTTCGTTCCCCGTACCAGCGGACGATCTTCTCGAAGGCCGCCGGGTCCGCGAAGAGCTCGTCGTGGGCCCTCGCCGCGCGCACGGCCTCCGCACGGGCCTCCCCGGTGCCGGTGGTCTCGAGCCTCCACCACGCCTCGTCCGCCGCCCTCTCCAGCGGCGCGGCCCGCTCTTCGAGCGAGGCGATGAAGCTCTCTATCTCGGAGGATACGGGCAGATCTCCCCTCCTAGCGCCGGCTCCGCTCGCGGCGGCTTCCGGCGTAGATCCAGAGCAGGAACACCACTATCCCGAGCGCGGCGAACTGCAGGAGCCCCTGCGGCCCCCCGCTCTGCCCGACGACGAGCGCGGCGATGAAGACGAGCGCGACCGCGATATACCCCGCGCTCCGGAACGCGAGATATGAGGCGATGAGGCCGACGAGCGCGTAGACGACCGGCATGTACGGCCCGAGCGCCGCCGTCCAGGTGAACGACCCCCGCCCTATCCCCTCCGCCCACAAACCGAGCTGACCGGCGGCGATGAACGCGAGGAAGGCGAGGACGAACGTGATCGTCCCGCTCTTCCACGTCGCCGGCTCGGGGTCGAAGCGGTGCGGCTCGTACCAGCGGGCCTCGCGCACCACGTAGCGCCTCTGCCTCCGCACCCGCGGCTCCTTGCGCCGCAACCTTCCCCGGAGCCTCTCCCCGAGAGAGGGCCCGGACCGCTCGCGCTCCTCGCGCCGGGCGGCGAGCTCGTCCTCGAGGCGGCTGAAGTCCAGCTCCGAGAGCTGGTCTGCGGCGTAGGCCAGGTCGAGCTCCTCGTCGTGGCGTCTGCGGCGCTCGGGGTCGGAGAGCACCTCGTGCGCCTCCTGCAGCAGCGAGAACTCCTCCGGGCTCCCTCCCCGGTCGGGATGGCGCTCCTTGGCCAGACGGCGGTACGCCTCGTGGATCTCCTCCTGCGACGCGTTGCGGGAGACCCCGAGAACCTCGTAGTAGTTGACTCGATCCGACATGCTACGACCTATTCTAACCCACCCTACCTTCCCGGTTCGCCTCCAGCGCGAGGCGTATCTCCTGCAGGCACCACCCATCCTCCTCCGTCTCCGCCGCGCTCCGCAGGGCCTCCCCGGCCTCCTTGCCCCCGATCTCGCCGAGCGCCCACGCCGCGTGCCCCCGCACGAGCGCGGACCCGTCCTCCCGCAGGCACCTTACGAGCGCGGGGACGGCCTCGGTGAGCTTCAGGTTGCCCGCGACGACGCAGCAGTTGCGCAGCAGCCCCTCCCGCCCGGCGCGGGTAAGCGGGGTGTGGCCGAACCGGCGCCCGAACTCTTCCTCGCTCTGGATCCCGAGCACCTCGATTATCTTCAGGTACGGCCCCGCCCCGGCCCCGGCGGAGAACTCCGGCCAGCGGCTCCTCTTCGCCTTGCGCCGGTTGTACGGGCAGACCTGCTGGCAGACGTCGCACCCGAAGGCCCACTCCCCGATCTTCGGACGCAGCTCGCGCGGGATCTCACCGCGGTTCTCGATCGTAAGATACGAGATGCAAAGCCGCGCGTCGACCACCCCGGGGGCCTTTATCGCGCCGGTGGGGCAGGCGTCGATGCACCTCCTGCACCGCCCGCAGGTCCCCTCCCCGGGCTCGTCCGGTTCGATCTCGAGGTCCACCAGAAGCTCCGCGATGAAGAAGTACGAGCCCATCTCGCCGTTTATCAGGCACGAGTTGCGCCCGAAGAACCCGAGCCCCGCCCGCTGCGCCGCCGAGCGCTCCAACAGCGGTACCGCGTCCGTGAACGCCCGCGCCTTCACCCGACACCCGAGCGCCTCCTCCAGCCTCGCCCTGAGCCCAAAGAGGCGCCCCTTTATCACCCGATGGTAGTCCTCCCCCCACGCGTACCGCGCCACCTTCCCCCAACCTCCGGGGTTCTCCGGATGATCGCCGGGGTAGTACGAAACCCCTAAAGAGATGACGCTCCGCGCGCTCTTCTGCAGGCGCCTCGGGTCCGAGAGCAGCTCCACCGGCCGGCGCATGTACCCCATCCCCGCCGCCATCCCCGCCTCCTGCCAACGCCGCAGCCGCTCACCTCCCTCCTCTAGCCGCCCCGCCCGCGTAACCCCCACCAGCTCGAAGCCCGCCTCCCGCGCCAGCTCCTCTATCATCTCCCGCACCTCCGACATGCCCCGATTCTAACTTGCCCCGGCCGGTCCCCCATGCGATACTAAATATAACGATATGTTACAAGCAGCTTACTTTGTAACAAAATTTTGTGGCAATCGGGCAGGCTGACGTTACAAGGAGGCGGAATGCGGGTGATGGAGGGGCTCGATCTCTTCGAGGAGGTCGGGAGGCTCAAGGAGGAGTTGAACGCGGTCATCCTGGCGCACTATTACCAGGAGCCGGACATACAGGACGTGGCGGACTTCATCGGGGACTCACTGGCGCTGGCGCAGAAGGCGCAGCGGACGGACGCCGACGTGATCGTCTTCTGCGGGGTGCACTTCATGGCGGAGACCGCGAAGATCCTCAACCCGGAAAAGAAGGTGATCCTGCCGGACCTCGAAGCGGGGTGCTCGCTCGCCGACAGCTGTCCGGCGGAGCAGTTCGAGGAGTTCCTCCGGCGGCATCCGGGGCACGCCGTGGTCTCCTACGTGAACACCTCGGCTGCGGTCAAGGCGCTCTCGGACATCATCTGCACCTCCTCCAACGCCGAGAAGATCATCGCGACGATCCCGGAGGACGTTCCCATAGTCTTCGCCCCGGACAGGCACCTCGGGCGCTACGTACAGCAGAAGACCGGTCGGAAGATGGTCCTCTGGCCCGGGACGTGCATGGTGCACGTGCAGTTCTCGGAGAAGAAGATCCGGCAGCTCAAGGTACGCCATCCGGAGGCCGAGGTGCTGGCCCATCCCGAGTGCGAGGAGCGGGTGCTCGCGCTCGCCGACCACGTCGGGAGCACCTCGAGCCTGCTGCGGCGGGTCACCGAGAGCCCGGCCAGAACGTTCATCGTGGCGACCGAGCCCGGCATCATCCACCAGATGCAGAAGGCCGCCCCGGAGAAGACCTTCATCCGCGCGCCCGGGGAGGGGCCCGCGTGCGAGGCGTGCAGCGAGTGTCCGCACATGCGCCGCAACACGCTCGAGAAGCTCCTCTCGTGCATGAGGGAGCTCTCCCCGGAGATAGAGATCGACGAGGAGCTGCGCCTCAGGGCCCTCCGGCCCATCGAGCGGATGCTGGAGGTCGGATGATGGAGGAGACGGCGCGAGGGGTGCGTCCGCCGGCGCCGCTGCGCGAGCTCGCCCGGCGGGCGCTCGAGGAGGACGCGGGCAGAGGGGACGTGACCTCGGAGCTCACCGTGGACGAAGGAGCGCGGGCTGCGGGGAGGTTCGTCGCCCGGGAGGGGCTCGTGGTCTTCGGGCTCGAGGCGGCGCGGGCCGTCTTCCACGAAGCCGATCCCGAGGTGCGATTCTCCGCGCTCGTCTCCGAGGGGGAGGAGGTCGTGGCCGGGACGGAGCTGGCAGTGGTCGAGGGCTCCGCGAGGTCCATCCTCGCCGCCGAGCGGGTCGCACTCAACCTGCTGATGCGGCTCTCGGGGGTGGCCACCACCACCCGTCGCTACGTCAGGGAGGTCGAGGGCACGGGGGCCAGGGTGGTCGACACCCGCAAGACCACACCGGGGATGCGCCGGCTCGAGAAGGCGGCCGTCAGGGCCGGGGGCGGGGTCAACCACCGCTTCGGGCTCGACGACGGCATCCTGATCAAGGACAACCACGTCGCGCTCGCCGGCGGGGTTGGGGAGGCGGTGCGGCGCGCCCGCGCCGGGGCCCCGCACCTGCTGAAGGTCGAGGCCGAGGTCGAGAACCTCTCGATGCTCGAGGAGGCGCTCGACGCCGGGGCCGATGCGGTCCTGCTCGACAACATGAGTCCGGAGGAGGTCGCGGAGGCCGTCGCGCTCGCGCGCCGGAGGAGGCCGGAGGTGGTCGTCGAGGTCTCCGGCGGGGTGGACCTCGGGAGCGTGCGCGCCTACGCGGAGGCGGGGCCGGATCTCATCTCGGTCGGGGCGCTCACCCACTCCGCGCCCGCGGCGGACGTCTCGCTCGAGGTCGTACCGTGCTGAGGTTCGACCTCGTCGTCGTGGGTGGAGGGATCGCCGGGTGCGCCGCCGCGCTCGCTGCCGCCCGCGAGGGTGCCCGCGTCGCGCTCCTCACCCGCCACCCCGATACCGAAGAGTCCAACACCCGCTACGCGCAGGGTGGGATCATCCACCCCGACCCCGACGAGCCCCCCGAGCTTTTGATCCACGACATCCTCGAGGCCGGGGGTGGAGAGCCGGAGGCTGCCCGCCTCCTCGCCGCCGAGGGGCCGGAGCTGGTCGAGCGCCTCCTCATAGAAGAGCTCGGCGTCCCCTTCGACCGGGACGAGGGCAGGGCCCTGCACCGCACCCGCGAGGCGGCCCACTCGACCGCGAGGGTCATCCACCGCCGGGACACGACGGGGGCGGCGATCCAGGAAGCCCTCACCCGTGCCGTCCTCGCGCAGGAGGGTGTCCGGGTGTTCGCCGGGGTGCGGGCGCTCTCGCTGCTCTCCGGGGAGGGAGGTTGCGGTGGGGTCGTGGCCCTCTACCGGGGCGAGATCCTGGGCATCGTCGGCCGTACCGTCCTCGCGACCGGAGGACTCGGCGCGCTCTACCGGCACACGACCAACCCGCCCGGAGCGCTCGGCGAGGGGATCGCGCTCGCGCTCCGGGCGGGGGCGAAGGTCGCGGACCTGCACTACGTCCAGTTCCACCCGACCGCGCTCTACGAGAAGGAGGGAGAGCGGCGCTTCCTCGTCTCCGAGGCCGTGCGCGGGGAGGGGGCGGTGCTCGTCGGGGAGGACGGCGAGGAGATCGTCGACCACCCGCTCGGCTCTCTCGCCCCGCGCGACGTGGTAGCCCGCGCGGTATGGAGCGCGATGGCCGAGAGCGACCCTCCATGCGTCTACCTGGACGCCACCGGACACCCCCCGGGTCGGTTCGCGGCGCGCTTCCCCGCCATCTACGCTCGCTGCCGCGAGATCGGGATAGACCCGGAGCGGGAGAGGATCCCGGTCGTCCCCGCCGCCCACTACTCCTGCGGCGGCGTGGAGGTGGACGCGAACGGCCGAACGACGCTGGAGGGGCTGTGGGCCGCCGGGGAGGTCGCGAGGACCGGGCTGCACGGCGCGAACCGCCTGGCCTCGACTTCGCTCCTGGAGGGGCTCGTGTGGGGCTGGCGCGCCGGCAGGGACGCGGCGTCGTCCGGGTGCGCCCGGCCGCCGCTCCCTCTCCCCCAGATCGCCCCGCCCGCCCCAGCGCCAGAGGCGGCCTGGCGCAGGCTCCGGGAGGTGATGTGGGAGCGTGGGGGCATCCTGCGCACCGCCGCGGGGCTGCAGCGGGGAATCGAAGAGTTCGAGGGGCTGCGGGAGCGTTACGGGAGGACGGAGCTCGGCTCACCGCTGCTCGTCGCCCGGGCCATCCTCGAAGGAGCTCTCGCCGAGGGCGAGAGCCGCGGCTGCCACCACAGGGAGGACGCGCCGGTGGGGAGCGGGGTGCGCGGTGCGTGATCCCGTCTACCTCGACTACAACGCGACCACCCCGCTCGACGGGCGGGTCCTCGAGGCGATGCTCCCCTACCTGAAGGAGCACTTCGGCAACCCCTCCTCGGCCACCCACGCCTACGGGTGGAGCGCCGAGGCTGCCGTCGAGGCCGCGCGGGAGGAACTCGCCGCCGCCATAGGCGCCTCCCCCGAAGAGATCTTCTTCACCAGCGGCGCGACCGAGGCGGACAACTGGGCGCTCTTTGGGACGCTCGGGCCCGGAGACCGCCTCGTCACCTCCCCGACGGAACACGAGGCGATCCTGGAGAGCGCCCTCGCCCTCGCCCGGCGCGGGGTGGAGGTCGTCCTGCTCCCCGTCGATCGTCACGGGGTGGTGAGCCCCGACGCGCTGCGCGAGGCTCTCGGGGAGGGGGCCGCCCTCGTCTCCATCATGCTCGCCAACAACGAGACCGGCACCGTGAACCCCGTGCGCGAGCTCGCGGAGGTAGCGCACGAGCATATGGTCCCCTTCCACACCGACGCCGCGCAGGCGCTCGGCAAGCTCCCGCTCGACGTCGGTGTGCTCGGGGTGGACATGATGAGTCTCTCCGCCCACAAGTGCTGCGGGCCCAAAGGGGTGGGTGCCCTGTACATCCGGCGCCGTCCACGGCGGGTGCACCCCGCCCCGCTCCTCTACGGCGGCGGTCAGGAACGGGGGCTCAGGAGCGGGACGCTCAACGTCCCCGGGATAGCAGGCTTCGGCCGGGCGGCCACTCTCGCCGCGGAGTCGCTGCCCGGGGAGGCAGAGCGGATGAGAGATCTGCGGGATTTGCTGTGGCGGGAGCTCTCCGGGCGGGTGCCGGACATGCTTCTGAACGGAGACCCCGAAAGACGTCTCCCCAACACCCTTAACGTCTCCTTCTCTGGGGTTGCCGCCTCGGATCTTCTGGCGGAGCTCACCGCGGTCGCGGCCTCCTCGGGTTCGGCCTGCGCCTCATCCGACCCCGGTCCCTCGCACGTGTTGCTCGCGATGGGTCTCGGAGAGGAGCGGGCCCGCTCCTCCATCAGGCTCAGCCTGGGGCGTTTCACCACCCGCGAGGATGTCCTGCGGGCCGCGGAGGATATTGTCCGGGCGGTGGGGACACTGCGGACCCTCTCAGGGTGACCTCTCGCGCCGGAGGGCACAGATGGCGCCGTCCGGGGGAGCGCACGTGGCCTGAGGCGGGTATATTTTTAGGGCCCGAGAGGAAACCGAAGGAGGGAGCGATGCCCATAACCAGCGTGAACCCGGCGACCGGGGAGGAGATCAAGAGCTTCGACGAGCTCGACGGGCGACAGCTAGACGAGAAGTTAGAGCTCGCCGCGAAGACCTTCCGCGAGTACCGCAGGACCCCGCTCTCCGAGCGCCGCGAGAAACTGTTGCGGGCGGCGGAGATCCTCGACGAGGAGGCCGGAGAGTTCGGGCGCATCATAACCTCCGAGATGGGTAAGACGCTCGCCTCCGCCGAGGGTGAGGTGCACAAGTGCGCCCGCGGCTGCCGCTACTACGCAGAGACCGCGCAGAGGTTCCTCGCCGACGAGGAGATAGAGCTCGAGGGAAGGGCCTTCGTCCGCTACCAGCCGATCGGCCCGATCCTGGCGGTGATGCCGTGGAATTTCCCGTTCTGGCAGGTCTTCCGGCACGCGGCCCCGGCGCTCATGGCGGGCAACGTCATCCTGCTCAAGCACGCTTCGAACGTCCCGCAGTGCGCCCTGGCCATAGAGGACGTCATCCGCCGCGCCGGATTCCCGGAGGGAGCCTTCCAGACGCTGCTCGTGGGCTCCTCGCGGGTGGCGGAGATAATAGAGGACGAGAGGGTCAGGGCCGTGACCCTCACCGGGAGCGAGGGGGCGGGGAAGAGCGTCGGGAGCGCGGCCGGGAAGAATATAAAGAAGAGCGTGCTGGAGCTCGGCGGTTCCGACCCGTTCATCGTGATGCCCTCGGCGGATCTCGACCGCGCGGTGAGCACCGCGGTGACCGCCAGGACGCTCAACAACGGCCAGTCGTGCATCAACGCCAAGCGGATCATCGTGCACCAGGACGTAGCCGACGAGTTCACCCGCCGCTACGTCGAGCAGATGCAGGCGCTTAAGGTCGGCGACCCGATGCAGGAGGAGACGGACATGGGGCCGCTCGCGATGCCCCAGATCCTGGAGGACGTCGACGCCCAGGTCAGGAAGAGCGTCGAGATGGGGGCGAAGGTCCTGACCGGGGGCAAGCCCGTCGACGGGCCCGGCAACTTCTACCCGCCGACGGTCCTCACCGACATCCCCGAAGATTCCCCGGCCTACCGGGAGGAGATCTTCGGTCCCGTGGCCTCCCTGTTCGTCGTGCGGGACATAGACGAGGCGATCCGCATCGCCAACGACTCGTCCTTCGGGCTCGGCTCCTCGGCCTGGACCAACGACCCCGAAGAGCAGGAGCGATTCATAGACGAGATAGAGGCCGGGATGGTCTACATCAACAAGATGACCGAGTCCACCCCCGAGGCTCCCTTCGGCGGGGTGAAGAACAGCGGCTACGGACGCGAGCTCTCGCACTTCGGCATCCACGAGTTCATGAACGCGAAGACCGTCTGGATCGGGGACGGCGGGAGCGCGGCGGGCGCCGTGGAGTGAAAGCTCTTGCACCGGCCGGGAGGGAGGTAGTATAACCTCTCTGCTACGTTGAGGATCGTGCAGGCCAGAGAGCGCGCCGGGAGGAACCCGTGAGCTATACGCTCAGGTTCATAGGCCTCGGCGCGCTCTATGGTTTCGCTTTCGCGCTCGTCAAGGCACTCTTCCCGGAGCCCTTCATCCTCTTCGTGCTGAAGGGCGGACAGAGCAGCGAGGGCAACCTGGCTTTCGTCTCGATCTTCTATATAACGGCGGGCTTCATAGCCGGGCTTATCGCCGGTCCCCTCTTCGGCGGGCTGCTCCGGCTGCGGCGCTCCAGAGCCGGCGACGCCTACTTCGAGCCGAAGCCGACGATGCGCATAATCCTGAGCCTGCTGTTCGCGCTGCTCATGGGCCTGATCTCCGGCCTGATCATCCTCGGGGCCTACTACACCGGCGTGCTGCCGCCCGGGAAGATCCTCGACCCGTTCCCCTCGGTCCACAACGTCCTGTTCCCGATAGAACCTGCGCTGGTCGTGATCTGGGCCATCGCCCGTGACGTTCTGCCGGCGGGGTTCACCGGGCTCCTGCTCGCGCCCATAGGCGGCGGACCGCTCCTCCGGCTGTACGCCGCGGGTAGACACCTGGCGCAGAAGCACTACGAGGATTTCTAGGGGAGCAGGCTCCTAGAGGATGTTGACGAGCGGAGAGAGCTTGCACTCGTTGAGGCCGTAGCTCCTGCGGCCCCTGACCGGACGCACCAGGTACTCCAGGCAGTTGCCCCGGCAATCCACCCTGCCGCAGGGGTTCTCGGTGGTACCGAGGTTCTCGACGACCTCGACGACAGGGTTTTTGCGCTCCTGCGGGCGCACGTCTTTGCGCAGGGCATACTCGCCCTCCTCGAAGTACCACCGGCCGTAGCGGAACTCTGCCATACACCGGTAATTGTACACCAGCGATTTGATCCAGGTCACATCCACCGCAGGACCAGTGCTGTCAGAATGGGCCGGTAAGTAAGGAGAGGACGGTATGAGAGTCTACATCTCGGCGGACATGGAGGGTGTGACGGGGGTGACCCACCCGGACGACGTCATCCCGGGGCGCCCTCGCTACGAGGCTTTCAGGAAGCTCCTCACTGCGGACGTGAACGCCGCCATCGAGGGAGCGCGGCGGGCCGGTGCGCGAGAGTTCCTGGTCAACGAGGCGCACGACGGGATGCGCAACCTTCTCCTCGAGCGGCTAGATCCCGAGGCGGAGGTGATCGTGGGTTCCCGCAAGCCTCTCTCGATGATGGAGGGCTGCAACGAGGCGGACGTGGTCTTCTTCGTCGGCTACCATTCGGCGGCCGGGACGGGCGGCATCCTGAGTCACACCTTCACCGGTCCCTCGACGCTCGTGAGGCTGGAGCTGAACGGCGAGGTGTGCAGCGAGGGCCGGATGAACGCTGCCCTCGCCGGGCTCGCGGGCATCCCGGTGGGCCTGGTGACGGGAGACGACCTGATCTGCGCCGAATCCGAGGCCCTCTACCCGGGCGTCCGCACCGCCTGCGTCAAGACCGCCGTAGACCGCTACACCGCCCGCTGCCTCTCGCCGGAGGCGGCCCGCGAGCGTATCTGCCGGGCGGCCTTCGAGGCCGTGAGTCGCCGGGGGGATCTCTCGCCCTACGCCCCGGAGGGTCCGTACACCTTCACTGCGGAGTTCGCGAGCGCGAGCACGGCCGAGAGCGTGATGTACTTCCCCGGCCTGAAGCGGCTGGACGATCGGCGCGTCTGCTGGACGCACGAGGACTACGAGACGGCGTTCAGGATGTTCATCGGGGTGATGCGCCTCGCCCGCACCGACCCGGACTACGGATAGAGAACCGATGAGCCACACCTTCTACATCGTCGACGTCTTCGCCGAGGAGAAATACGCGGGCAACCAGCTCGCGGTGGTGCTGGAGGCCGGCGACCTCTCCTCCGGGGAGATGCAGAGGGTGGCCTCCGAGATGAACTACTCCGAGACCTCCTTCGTTCTCTCCACGGAGAGGGACGCCCACCGGGTTCGCATCTTCACTCCCAGGGAAGAGCTTCCCTTCGCCGGTCACCCGACGCTCGGGACGGCGTATGTCATACGGCACGAGGCTCCGGAAGAGCCTGCCGGTCGCCTGGTGCTCGAGGTGCCCGCCGGGCGCATCCCGGTGGATTTCGGCGAGGAGCTCTGGATGCACCAGCTCCCTCCCGCCTTCGGAGGGGAGCACGACCGGCAGGAGACGGCCCGCTCCCTCGGGCTGAAGGAGCGCGACCTGGACCCGGAGCTGCCGGTCGAGACGGTCTCGACGGGCATCCCGGTCGTCATCGTTCCCCTGAGAGACCTGGACGCCCTCCGGCGCTGCCGACCTCTCGGGGTGAGAGAGAAGAGCGTATACGCCTTCTGCCCGGGCTCGCACGGTGACGGGCCGGGGGACCTCTCGGCCCGGATGTTCGCCGGCGGCATCGGCGTCACCGAGGACCCCGCGACCGGGAGCGCCGCCGGGTGCCTCGCCTCCTACCTGGTCGAGCATCGCGGTGGCCCGGTCGATCTCCGGGTCGAGCAGGGCTACGAGATCGGACGCCCCTCACTGCTCTACCTGCGGGCGGGAAGAGACGAAGCCGGTACGATGCGGGTCTCGGTCGGCGGCAGGGTGCAGCTGGCGGCGAGGGGAGAGCTTCTGTGAGGAGGTTCGAACGCCGCCGCGGCGCGCTGGCTCGAAAAACCCGCCCCGGGATCCCCCCTCGAAGAGCTACGCCTCGCGCCTCCGGGTGAACCCCCGGTAACATTTCGGTAACGCAGGGAGCTTTCGCCCCAAACCCCCTTGCCGGGCGCACGAAGTGTGCTAACTTCCAGATTCCGGTCTCTATATGCCCGGAGCATTTATGTGAGAAGAGTGAGCTGCAGGCGAACCGGAGAAGGGAGGTGATCTCTGCGTGATGGGAGCGGGTGTGTTCAGGGATCTGTGGTTCAGGGCTGGTGCTCGGACGTTCCGCTACCGGATGGCGGGGGCGTTGGGGCGGCTGCGGGCGAACGGCGGGCTCATACTGCGCAAGGCCGTGGCCGCGGGTGTGGCGTGGGGTGTGGCGCACGTTTTGCTGGGGCACCAGAACCCGTCGTTTGCGGCGATCGCGGCGATCATCTCTTTGGGGGCCGCCGCCGGCAGGGAGGGGCGGCAGGCGGTCGAGCTGGTTCTCGGGGTGGCCTGCGGGCTCGCCATAGCGGACGTCTTCGTCTCGGCGATAGGCTCGGGGGCGGTCCAGATCGGGGTAGTGGTCGCGCTGGCGACGGCGGTGGCGCTCCTCATCGGGGAGAGCGAGCTCCTGGTGACGGAGGCCGCGGTCTCGGCCCTTCTGATGGTGACGCTCGTGCCGGCGAGCCCGGCGCCGTTCACCGGGCGTTTCCTGGACGCACTCATCGGCAGCGGGATGGCGCTCGCGGTGCGCGCCGTCTTCCCGGAGAACCCGCGCAGGAAGGTGCGTGAGGCGGCGCGTCCGGTCTTCGGCGAGCTCGCCGGTGTTCTTGAGGAGGTGGCCGGGGCGCTCGAGGCGGGGGATCTCGAATGGGCCGAGAGGGCGCTCGGACGGGCGCGGGCGATGGACGGCAGGGTCGAGGATCTCAGGGAGGCGCTCTCCTCCGGGTACGGGGCGAGCCGTCTCTCCCCGGCGCGCCGGAGGGCGCTCGGCGAGCTCGGGTTCTACTCCACCGCCGCAGGACAGCTCGACCTGGCGGTGCGCAACGTGCGGGTCCTGGCGCGGGCCGCGAGGGCGCTGATAAGGAGCGGGCATCTCCGGGCGCAGGGCCTTCCCGCCGCCGTGCGGCAGCTCGCCGGGTCGGTGGGGGCTCTGGGTGTCTACCTCGAGCGGCTGGAGAACCCCGGTGAGGCCCGCGCGCTTGCCCTCGAGGCCGCCGCCGGGGCGACCGCCGTCCTTGTCGAGCACAAGGAGCTCGAGACGAGCATGCTCGTCGGGCAGATCCGGTCCACCGCGGTGGATCTTTTGCAGGCCTCCGGAATGAGCTACACCGAGTCGCTGCAGGCGCTGGACGAGGCCGCGATAAGGCGCACCAGCGAGGTGCAATCCGCCCGTTAGAATCTTTTCCTCTGTAACCGGAGCGGGAGGTCTCGGATGGAAGGTCGCGTCGCGCTCGTCACCGGGGCGGGAAACCCGCGAGGGATCGGAGCCGCCGTCTGCCGCGAGCTGGCGGACAAGGGGATGGACGTGTTCTTCTCCTGCCTGGAGGGAGAGGATCCGTCCCCCCTGCTCGCGGAGCTTAAGAGATGCGGGGTGCGCGCGGGATGTTTGCGGATCGACCTTGCGCCTCCGGACTCGGCGGAGCGGCTGCTCGATGCGGTGGAGGAGCAGATCGGTCCGCCCTCCGTCCTCGTCAACAACGCCGCCCGCTCGGAGCGCGACGGCTACGAGAACCTGGATGCCGCGACGCTCGACGCCCACTACGCGGTGAACCTGCGGGCGACGGCGCTGTTGTGCGCAGGGTTCGCCCGCCGCTTCCGGGGGACATCGGGCAGGATCGTAAACCTCACCTCCGGCCAGTCGCTCGGGCCCATGCCCGGCGAGCTCGCCTACGCCGCGACCAAGGGCGCCCTCGAGGCGTTCACCCGCACCCTCGCCGCCGAGCTCATGCACAGGGGTATCACCGCCAACGCCCTCGACCCCGGCCCGACCGATACCGGCTGGATGTCGCCGGAGGTGAGAGAGGATCTCGCCGCCAGGTTCCCGGCTGGAAGGATGGGCCGTCCCGAGGACGCGGCGAAGGTCGTCGCGTTCCTCGCGGGGGAGGATTCGGCCTGGATCACGGGCCAGACCATCCACGCCGAGGGCGGGTTCCTGCGCGGATGATATAACGTATGCAGCATGAGGCTGCCCCCCGCCTGCAGGCGCTTCCTCTCCGTCCTCCTCGCGAAGAAGGAGGACGAGCTCAACGCCTACGTCCGCGGCCCTCTCTTCCCCCGGAGGGTATTCGTGGTCCTGCTCGGCCTCTTCGTCGCATCGTCCATGCTCACCGCCGACTGGTTCGGGCTTTTGCTCCTCAACGCCGGCGGCGTCGCCCGGCAGATAGGGATCCTCTACACTCTAAGGGTGACCTCAGTCCTGCTCGGGGCCGTCTCGTTTTCCTCCCTGCTCCTCGCGGCTCACTATGCCCGTCTCTACACCTACACCTCCGAGGAGAACGTCTTCTTCACCACCTGCTTCGCGCTGTCGTTCTTGCTCGGTTTCCCCTGCGCCCTCACCTGGGTCTTCGGATGATCCTCCCACGGCCGTTGTGCGCCCGGCCTTCTCGATCCTCTTCCGCGGATGCTCACGCCGCTCGCGACAGGACTTTTGTGGGCGCTTTCGGGGGTGTTCTTCTCGAAGCTCCAGTACCGCGAGGGCATGCCCGGCATCCTCGACCCGCTCTACCAGCTTCCCCACGCCGTCCACTTCGGCCCCGGAGGCGTTCCCTGTTAACCTCTCGCTCGCGGTCGCCGCGTTGGCGCTGTGCTTCTCCTGCCTCGTCGGGGGATGGAGGATGCGCCGGGCGGATCTTTAGGACGCCACTGGCCACACAAAGGATCAAAGTGTATACTGCCTGTAATGCTTAGGCGAAGATTGTAACTGTAAGCACCTGGGGAGCTCACGGAGGGAAAGTCGTGGTCGAGTTGAAGCGGCGCAGTCTCGAGGAAGTAAAGGCGCTAAGCAAAGAGGAAGCGGTCGAGATCATGCGCCAGGCCGGCATCGTCGGGGCGGGGGGAGGAGGATTCCCGACGTACTTCAAGTACAAGAACCCGCAGCCGATGCTGCTGGTCAACTCCACCGAGAGCGAGCCGGGCTACTGGGCGGACAAGCTGATCCACCGGATCTACATCGAAGATTTCCTGAAGCTGTACGAGGCGATGAAGGCGATCTTCGGTTTCGAGCAGATCCGGATGGGGGTGCACGAGAAGGACCGGGAGTGGTACTCCGACTACGCGGAGCACGCCGACGGCCTCTTCGACATCGCCTACGTCCCGGACAAGTACTCTCTGGGCGAGGAGAAGACTCTGATCAAGCACGCCACGGACAAGAAGGTGCCGCGCCGCGTCGAGATGCCGGACGGCTCCAAGCGCCCTGGGCTGCCGCTGGATGCGGGGATCATCGTCAACAACACCGAGACGCTGCACAACATCTACAACGCGCTCTTCCTCGGCAAGCCGGTGACCACGAAGTTTTTGCAGGTCTTCGGGCCGGAGTTCGAGCTGAAGGTCTTCGAGGTGCCGCTCGGGGCCTCTGCGACGGAGGTCTTGAAGATCGCCGGGGTGGACGTGGAGAACTCCTCGCACCTGTCGGTCATCGACGGCGGCCCGTACCTCAACGAGATGGGCATCGAGGAGCTCGGCAAGGGCGACTGCTTCGTCCGGCGCACGACGAACGGGTTCCTCCTGATCCCCAAGGGCGTGCCGAGCAAGGAGTTCGCCGACATAAAGACGAAGCCCCCGGAGAACGGGGTGGTCTCGCTGGTCGGCAAGGTCAGCGGGGTGAACGTGCCGCTCGGGGGGCGGTTCCTCAAGCCCGCCACCCCGCTCGTCTCAGAGGGCGAGCGCGTATCCTACGAGCAGAAGATCGGCGATCCGGTCGACGAGGGCTTCTCGGTTGGCGTCTGGGCGAGCGCGGAAGGGGAGGTCACCGCGGTCGAGGACGAGGTTGTTTCGATCTCCTGTGGTTCCGAGTCCAGGGAAGCCGCCGAGGCCGAGGCGAGAGCCGAGGCGGCCAGGTAGGCTTCGCCTTCCGGGTGGAGAGGAGCGGGGGCCTCTGGGGCCCCCGCTTTCGCTATTCCAGATCTCTGAGGCCGGTGGCCGCCACGCGCTCGACGCCGCTCTGGCGCGCGATCTCGCCGAGCGCCGCGTGCAGGTCGTGCGGCGGTCGCACCCGCACCTGCAGGTGGTAGGTCGCCCTCCCACCCTCTATCTCGGCGTCCAGCGTACGCACGGTGGCGTGGTGCGCTTCGAGGATGGAGATGAGCGGTGACGGGTCGGCGTCCGGACGAGAGAAGGAGACTTCGAGGTCGGAGACCTCCAGGCGCAGCCGGGAGATGAAGGCTGAGCGGAAGCGCCTGAGCGCGAGCAGGGCCGCGAGCACCCCGACGGTCGCCGCCGTGGCCCCGAAGAGGTATCCGGCCCCGACGGCCATGCCTATCGCGGCGGTCGTCCACAGGCTCGCCGCGGTTGTGAGCCCCCGGACGGTTACGCCCTGGCGCAGTATGGCCCCGGCACCGAGGAAGCCGATGCCGGAGACGATCTGGGCGGCTATCCTGGAAGGGTCGAAACGTACGGTCTTCTCGCCGAAGAACTCCTGAAAGCCGTAGGCCGAGACCATCGTGAAGAGGGCCGAGCCCAGCCCGAGGATGATGTGGGTCCGAAAGCCCGCCGGCTGGTCGCGCACCTCGCGTTCGAAACCCACGGCGCCGCAGAGGACGAAGGTTGCCGCCAGGCGCAGTATTATCTCCGCGTGGGATATGGTCGGGGCGTCCACCTCCTCCGCACCCCCGCCTCTCTAGGACCAGCGCAGGATCTCATCCAGGGCGAGGTAGAGGGTGTCGTCCTCGGGATCGCCCGTGTAGGGAGCGACGGTGAAGCAGCCGACCTCGCCGTCCACTATGGGGCTGTCGTCGACGGTGAAGTCCACCTCCACCGGCGGCGAGCTCTTGTCACAACAGCCACTCACCAGGTCCGAGACCCCGAGACGCTCGACGGCCTCCGCCGCATAGGAGGCGCCGCCCCCCGACCAGACATAGACGCTGTGCCCGACCTCCACGAGCCTGCTGAAGACCTCTCTGACGTACGGCCGTATACCGCTCTCCGAGATCAGGGTACCCTGTACGTCGAAGAAGACGTTCACCGTTTTATTCGCTGTCGGGATCTTCCTGCCATGGGACGCCGGGGAACAGGTTTTGTGCCTGCCTGCCAATTCGGGCCCGGAGGTCTTCGAAGGTGATGCCCCTCAGCGAAGGAAGGTCGAAATCCCGGAGCATCCTGGTCAGCACGCCGCCGCCGCCCAGCTCGACCCATTCCTCGACCCGCATGCGAGCCAGCGTCTCGACGACCTTCACCCACCGCACCGGTGCGACCATCTGCTCCTTGAGCGCCTCCCTGACCGCCTGCGCGCTCGTCAGAACCGAGCCGTCGACCGCACTGACCATCGGGACCTCCGGTTTCCTGAACTCGATCGAGTCGAGCACCTCGCGCATCCTCTCGCCCGCCGCGGCGATGTAAGGCGAATGCGCGGGGAAGGAGACGTTCAGGCGCACCTTGCGGCCCCTGATCTTCTCCACCGCGTCCCCGAGCGCCTCTTTGAGGCCGGAGACGACCGTCTGACGCGGCGAGTTGTAGTTGGCGACGACCGAGCCCGGCGTGTCCTCCAGCGCCCGCTCGACCTCTTCCGGAGGAGCCTTGAGGATCGCGATCATGCCTCCCGGGGTTTTCCGTGCCGCCTCGGCCAGGAACCTGTCCCTCTGGGCCACGAGCCACAGGCCGGTCTCGAAGTCGAAGCAACCCGCCGCGTAGGCCGCCGCGTATTCTCCCAGGGAGTGTCCGGCGACCACATCGGGACGAAGGTCCAGCTCGCGGCTCTCGTTCGTATCCTGAGCGGCCCGGACGAAGTGCTTGACCTGATCGGGTATCCGCTCCCCGACTATCTCGCGTATCTTCGGGAGGAGCTCACGTGCCGGCTCGCTTGTTCTGCCACCCTGACCGGGAAATACGAACGCTCTCATCTTCCTCCGAAACCCTTCCTGCCATTTCTCTCGAGGCTGCAGGGCCGCTCGTCGAGAGAAAACCTGAGGAAATATTTCTACCACAAACCTGGGGACGCCGTCAGCTGGGACAGAGCACGCGCAGGGCGCCCGGCAGCACTCGGGCGCGGTATGTGAGGGTGGGGTCGAGAAGCTCCCCGTCGGCGTGGGCCGGGACGTAGTATTCCATCTTTACCTCTACCTCGCGTGCCCTCTCCAGATGCGCCTTCGGATGTCTGAGGAAGGTGCCGCGCAGCGCCGAGGGTATGAGCCGCAACACTTCGCCGCGCGATATCTCGGTCGAGAAGACGACGTCGAAGAGCCCGTCGTCGAGACGGGCCTGGGGTGCGAGTCGGAATCGGGCGCCGTAGGTGGTACCGAGAGCGATGGCGACCAGTATCGTCTTCGTCTCGATCTTTCGGTCCCCGTCGAGGCGTAGCGTGGCCTCGTGGCAGGTGAACCCGGCGAGCAACCTGAGGACGGAGTAGGCGTAGCGTCCGGAGCCACCGAGCCAGCCCGGGGCCTTGACGACCCCGGCCGCGACCTCGGCGTCGAAGCCGATGCCGACGCCGTTGATGAAGATGGAGCCGTTGATCTCCCCGGCATCCACCGCGCGTGCCCTGCCACCGGCTATGGTCTCAAGCGCTGTTTTCATGCCGGTTCCCACGCCGAGGGCCTTCACGTAGTCGTTGCCGCTCCCGGCCGGGAGGACACCGAGCGTCTTGTCGGTGCCCACGCACGCCGAGGCGACCTCCCGCGCCGTACCATCGCCACCCACCGCGACGACCACGGAACCCTCGGGCAGCCCCGCGGCGATGTCCGCCGCCTCGCCGGGGGCGACGCTCACATGCCAGACGGGATGGATCCCCCTTGAAGACAGAAAGCGCGAGACGTCCCCCCTGCAGGAGGCGGCCTTCCCGCGCCCCGCCGCCGGGTTCAGGACGAGATGTACTTCCTGCCGGGTCATGCTGTTCTGCGGAGGATAGCATCCTGCGGCCGCTGGCGCCCGGATGGCCCGGGGGAGTAAAATGGCCTGCGCTATGGAGGGATCCGGAGGGGGATGCCGACACGGGGACGGATTGCGACCGGTGGCCGGGTTCGGCTTCAGGTGCGCCATCTGCGGGGAGGTCATGGACCTTGATGGTCTCTCCCGCTGGGTGGCTGAAGCCGAGCGCCACCGGGATGACGCCTGCTCCAGGAGCGGTTCCTTCGCCCACGCCGACCGCGAGTTCTGGCAGAGGGAGGTCTACCGCCGGAGACGCATTCTCTATGAGGCCCGGGAGGTGCCACCGGCCACGGTGAGGCCTGAGATGATCCTGGTGCTCTACGATGCTGCGGAGGATGTCTATCGCTGCCGAATCTTCTACAGGGAGCCCCGGCCGCCGAACATGGTCGAGAGCGTGGACGTCAGGGACAACCCCGGGGAGCTGCTCAGGCTCAGGACCGACCCGGACCCCGGGGTGAGAATGGCGGCGGAGCGGGTGGAAGAGTTCGGGGCCGTGAGGAAGAGGGCTCTGGAGGACGGTCTGTACGCCCCCCTCCGCCGGGTGTTCTATACGAACGGGATGTGAAAGGACGGCTTCCCGGCGGGCTCCAGGGCGTCTAGAATAAGGCCTCTGGTGGCCTACTCGGTTGAAAGGCGTGGTGAGATGAGCTCCAGCAACTTTGTGATGATAGTGGTTGTGATACTCACGATACTCTTCATCATCATAGCCGTAGGGCCCCTACTCGCCGCCTTTTGAGAGCTCCGCGGCTGCGAGCGTGAGGTAGGTCGCGCCCTCCGGACCCAGGACGCTCCTGACGAGCTCGACTCTGCGCGCCGTGAAACGCCGTTCTCCCGGCGGATCTCTTTCCGCCGGTCCCAGCGAGACCGGTCTCTTGCGCGCGCGCCCGAGCGTGAGGTGCGGCCTGTAGGGCCGCCGCTCTCGGGCGAAGCCCAGACCGTGCAGCGCGTGTTCGACGTCCCCGGCCAGCTCCGCAAGCTCTTTCGCACCCTCGCCCACCCCGGCCCAGACGACCCGGGCCCGCCTGCGCGAGGGGAACGCACCGAAGCCGCTTATCTCCACGCCGAAACTTTCGTGGCGTCCGCCGATCTTCTCGATGGCGCGGCATACCTCGTCCACCCTCTCCTCCGAGACCTCTCCCAGAAACTTCAGCGTGAGATGGACCCCCTCCGGCCGCACCCAGCGGACGTCCCCGCCGACCTCCAGCATGCGGGCCGCCTCGATCAGATCGCGCCGCACCTCCTCAGGCGGGAAGACGGCCACGAACAGGCGCATCCCTAGCGGTGGCTCCTTCTGGCGGCCCGGTTGGCGATCATCGCCGCCACCACGCCGGCGCCCACGCCGTTGTCCACGTTGACCACCGAGAGGCCCGGCGAGCAGCTCTGCAGCATGCTCATTATCGCGGCGGTGCCGTCCCCTCCGAGCCCGTAGCCGGTCGAGGTGGGCAGGCCTACCACCGGCACCGAAACCAGCGCGCTCACCACGCTCGGGAGCGCCCCCTCCATCCCGGCGGCGACGATGACGCAGTCGGGATCGAGGCTTTCGATGTCCTCCAGGGGGCCGGCGAGGCGGTGTATCCCCGCAACGCCGACGTCGTTGAAGGTCTTGACCGCGACCCCCATCTCCCGGGCCACGGCCACGGCCTCCTCCAGGATCGGGATGTCCGAGGTCCCGGCGCTTATCGCGGCCACCCGCCCTCCGGTGGGCTCCGGCTCCCCGTCGCCGACGACGAGGGCTCTGCCCGCCCGACGCAGCGGGGTGTCGGGGAGGTCGTGCCGGATCCTCTCCTCGTGCTCCGGGGAGGCGGCGCTCACCAGCACCCGGTCGTGGGCGCGCAGGATCTCGGCGCAGATCGCGGAGGTCTGCCGGGGGGTCTTGCCCGCCGCGTACACGATCTCCGGGACGCCCTTGCGGGACGCGCGCCCGGCGTCGAGCACGGCGAAGGGGTCCAGGTAGCGCACCTCGAACCTGCCAAGTTCCTTCTCTGCCGCCTCGGGCGAGAGCTCCCCGCGGGCCACGGCGGAGAGGATCCCGGTGATCCTCCCATCTCTGCTCAAAGCTCCTCTCCTCTCATAAACATGTAGAATCTACCACGACCGCGAGCCGGCGGGGTCTTTTGTGCAGGTACACGGAAGGAGAACCATTCCCGCATGACCGCATTGGAACTCATGATCTCGCTCGTCGCGATTCTGGTCGCGGCCTCCCTGTTCACCAACGCCGTGGAGATCGTCGGGTCGAGGCTCAACATGGGGCAGGGGGCCGTGGGGAGTGTGCTCGCCGCGGTCGGCACGGCCCTGCCGGAGACCATGATCCCGATCGTCGCGCTCATCGGTGCCTTCGTCAGCGGGGAGGACGCCGCTGCCTCCGGGGAGATAGGTATAGGCGCCATACTCGGCGCCCCGTTTCTCCTCGCCTCGCTCGCGATGTGCGTGGTCGGGGCTTCGATCGTCGCCTTCAGGGGACGCCGGGAGAACGGCGTGAGGCTGGGGATAGAGCGCGTGACGACGCGCAGGGACCTCGGTTTCTTCCTCGTCTGCTTCGCCCTGGCCGCGGCGGCGGGGCTGGTCACGCTCCCCTTCTACGCGAAGGCCGCGCTGGCCGTCCTTCTCATCGGCGCCTACGCGTTCTACGTGCAGCGCGTCCTGCGTTCCGGGGGAGCGATGCTGGAGGAGGTCCCGGAGCGACTCACCCTCTGGCGACTGGGCTCCAGACCGCCCGCGTGGGCCGCGGTGGCGCAACTTTTCGGCTCGCTCGTCGTGATGGCGCTCGGCGCCCACTTCTTCGTCGAGGGTATCGAGCGAGCCTCGCACGCCCTGGGCATCCCGGCCGGGCTCATCGCGCTCGTCCTCGCTCCGCTGGCGACCGAGCTGCCCGAGAAATTCAACTCCATACTCTGGGTTCGGGAGGGCAAGGACACCCTGGCGCTCGGCAACATAACCGGCGCAATGGTCTTCCAGAGTACGATCCCGGTCTCCATCGGCCTTCTGCTGACCGAATGGGAACTCGGCGCGTTGAGCGCCTTCTCGGCGGCGCTGGCGCTCGTCTCCGGGTTGATGCTCTACGCGCTGCTCCGGAGCAAGCGACCGCTGCGGGCCTGGCCGCTGCTCGGCGGCGGGGCGGTCTACGCCGTCTTCGTCGTGGTGGCGGCGGTCTCCGTGGCCCTGCTCTGAGCCTTGCCGGATCTGCTTGGCAGCGAGGCCCTGCCCCGGCTCGCCGGTGTGCTCGCCGTCAACCTGCTGCTCTCCGGGGACAACGCCGTGGTGATAGCGCTCGCCGTGCGGAGGCTCAAGGGTGCGACCCGCCGGCGGGCGGTGCTGCTCGGCGCGGGCGGGGCGGTGGCGCTGCGGATCGTCTTCGCCGTCGCGGTGACGTTTCTGCTCGAGATCCCGCTGCTGCAGGCGGCGGGTGGGCTGCTCCTGTTCTGGATCGCCTGGCAGCTGGTGCAGGGAGACCAGGAGGAGGCCAAAGAGCACGTCAGCGCCGGCGGGGGGCTCTGGCAGGCTGTGAGGATCATTATCGTGGCCGACGTGGTGATGTCGCTGGACAACGTGGTCGCGCTGGTGGGGGTCTCGGGCGGACACCTCTTCATCCTCGGCATCGGGCTTTTGCTCACGATCCCGCTCGTGGTGTGGGGCGCGACGCTCCTGAGCTCCCTCCTCGACCGTTTCCCCTGGCTGGCTTACGCGGGCGCCGGGCTGCTGGCTTACGTGGCTGCGGAGATGATCCTGGGCGACGAGATCGTCCGGCGGTACGCCGGAGCGCTCTCGCAGGGCCTGGAGGCCCCGGTCTCGATTGCGTCGGCCGTCGTCTTCGTGGGTATCATCCTGGGCTGGAAGAGGGTGCGCGGCGGGTAGTGGAATGCCGGCGGGATCCGTTCTCTGGTCCCGGGTCTGGAAGTTCGTGTAACATCGTCGCTGATGGAGTCCTCGATCAGAGACCCCTCGCTGGCCCCCGAGGGGCACAGGAAGATGGACTGGGCCGCCCGGCACTCCCCGGTGCTGGACGCCGTACGGGGGCGCTACCTCGAGGACGGCTCGCTGAAGGATCTCGGGGTCGCGATCTGCCTCCCGATAGAGGCCAAGACCGCCCGCCTGGCCGATGTGCTCGCCGGGGCCGGAGTCCGGGTGGCCGTGGCCGCCCCGCTGCCCTTCGTCGTGCAGGACGACGTGGCGGCGGCGCTCGTGGAGCGCGGGGTGACGGTCTTCGCCTCCTCCGAGAGCCCACCGGAGGAGGCGGACCGGGACCTCGAACGGGCGCTCGATGCCGCCACGGCGGATGGCGAGGCGCTCCTGATAGACGACCGGGCGGCGCTGGTGCGCATCGCGCACACCACCCGCCGGGGGCTGCTGCCGCGCATACGCGGTGCCTCCGAAGAGACGACGAGCGGGGTCGCGAAGCTCCGGGCGATGGAGCGCGGGGGTGAGCTCCGGTTTGCCTGCATCGCCGCGAACGACGCCAGGTGCAAGCACCTCTTCGACAACCGCTACGGCACCGGACAGTCCGCGCTCGAGGCGATCATGCACGCGACGAACCTGATGCTCGGGGGCAAGCGGATGGTCGTCGCGGGTTACGGCTGGTGCGGGAGGGGTATCGCCCGGTACGCGGCCGGGCTCGGGGCGCGGGTCGTGGTCTGCGAGGTCGATCCGGTGCGCGGGCTCGAGGCGTACGCCGACGGGTTCGAGGTGCTGCCGGCGCTGGAGGCGGCAGAGGTCGGGGAGATCTTCGTAACCGCGACCGGGAACAGGGGGGTGCTGGGGCGTGAGCACTTCGCGCGGATGCGCGACGGTGCGATCCTGGCGAACGCTGGAGGGGTGGACGTGGAGATAGACGTCGAGGCGCTGAGGGCTTCGGCTTCCGAGGTCCGCCGGGCACGCCGCGACCTCAAGGAGTTCGTCATGCCCGACGGCAGGAGCCTCTTCCTCGTCGGTCGGGGGATGGTCGTGAACCTGACCGCCGGGGACGGGCACCCGGTCGAGATCATGGACCTCACCTTCGCCATACAGGCGCTCTGCGCGCATCACCTGGCCAACGAGGGTGCGTCCCTCTCCCCCTCCGTGCACCTGCTGCCGCGCGAGATAGACGACGAGGTCGCCCGCATCAAGCTCGAGGCCGTCGGGATGGGGATCGACGAGATCACCCCGGAGCAGCGGGCCTTCCTCGAGAGCTGGAGGGACTGATGGCCTCGGGGGCACCCGATGTGAATTTGCGGACGCGTCCCGTCTGAGACGGGTAATAAAATATAGAAAGATTTAGAATAAAAGAGATTTCTGCGAGAGAGGGAGTTTTTATATCGTGGCGGATGTGATCTATGACGTAGCCGTAATAGGGTCCGGGCCCGCCGGGTACACGGCGGCGCTCTACGCCTCGAGGGCCAGCCTCAGGACGGTGGTCTTCCAGGGTTACGAGGCCGGGGGGCAGCTCATGCTCACCACCGAGGTCGAGAACTTCCCCGGCTACCCGGAGGGGGTGATGGGCCCCGACATGATGGAGGACTTCGAGAAGCAGGCCTCCCGCTTCGGGGCCGAGATGCGCCCGGACGAGATAGAGCGGGTCGACTTCTCCGAGAGGCCTTTCAGGCTGTGGCCCGAGGGTGAGGAGGAGCCTACCCTCGCCAGGGCGGTGATCATCGCCACCGGGGCGAGGGCCCGCTGGCTCGGGCTCGATAACGAGCAGCGCCTGATGGGCCGGGGGGTGAGCGGCTGCGCCACCTGCGACGGGTTCTTCTTCAAGGACAAGAAGGTCGCCGTCGTGGGGGGCGGGGACACCGCGATGGAGGAGGCGCTCTACCTCACCAACCACGCCTCCGAGGTCGTGATCATCCACCGCCGGGACGAGTTCAGGGCCTCGAGGATAATGCTCGCACGGGCGAGGAAGAACGAGAAGATCTCGTTCATCACCGACACGGTCGTCGTCGACGTCCTCGGCAAGGACTCCGTCGAGGGACTGAGGCTCAGGAACGTCAAGAGCGGCGAGGAGAGCGAGCTCGCCGTCGACGGCCTCTTTGTCGCCATAGGCCACGACCCGGCCACCGCGCTCTTCAAGGGCAGCGTGGAGATGGACGAGGGCGGCTACATCCTGCAGAAGGAACACACAATGACGAGCGTGCCCGGCGTCTTCGCCGCGGGGGATGTGGCCGACCGGCGCTACCGGCAGGCCGTGACCGCCGCCGGCGACGGCTGCCGGGCCGCGATAGACGCCGAGAGGTGGCTCGCCGGGCAGGGCGAGGCCGAGGGGGCCGAGGACCCCGGCGTGTGGAACTCGGCCAAGGACAGGGACCCGGCGAACCTCTGAGCGAGTTTTTGCGCCCCTCCCCTCACTCCTTCGGGGAGGGGCGCGTCCCGGTCTGGCTCCCGACCCATACGTAGCCGTCGGACCAGACCTCACGCTTCCAGATCGGGACGATCTCCTTGATCCTCTCTATCGCGTATCTGCTCGCCGCGAAGGCATTCCTGCGCCGGGGGGCGCAGACGGCTATCGCGACGCTGGGCTCGGCGGGCTCCACCCGCCCGAGGCGGTGTACGATGGAGACCGCGCGCACGTCCCAGCGCTCTTTCACCTCTTCGGCTATCTCTTCGAGCTTGCGGTCGGCCATCGGCCGGTACGCCTCGTACTCCAGGTACTCGACGCACGCGCCCCCGGACTCGTCGACCCGGGTGGTGCCCAGGAAGACCGAGACTGCCCCGCAGTCGGGACGCCGGACCGAGTCGATGACCCCCCCGACGTCTATGGGATCTTCGGTGATCTCGATCATCGCCTATCCGCCGGAGACGGGCGGCAGTACGGCGATCTCGTCCCCGGGTGAGAGGACCTCGTCCATGCCCGCGTACTCCCCGTTTACGGCGAAGGCGAGGGTCTCACCCATCTCGGAGAGGGAGGGATGGCGCCCGGCCAGAAGCTCCCAGACCTCGCCGAGCGTGGTCCCTTCCGGCGTCTCGAGATGCACCTCCCTCGTCCCCGCCCGGTCGGCTGCCGCCCCGAACAGAAGCACTCTTATCTCACCCATGGTCGTCAAATGCTAGCACGTGAGGATCAGGAGGCCCTCGCCTCCGGCGTCTGATCCGGACGCGAGAGCCACGCTGCGGGCAGCCACAGCTCCCTTCCGCTAGAGAAGAGCCTCACGACCGCGTTCGCGCCGTCCCCGGAGACGTAGCACACCTCGCCGCTCCCGGCCGGGGTCTCGACGCTCTCCCCGACGGAGAGCCGGGGCAGGAAGGCCTCCCGCAGCGCCTTCACGTAGGCGAGGGCGAGCGAGGTGTCGCGGTGGGCCCCCTCGTCGCGGCGGTCGGCGACGAGGATGCCCGCGATGCGGTAGAGGTTCGCCCGGCTGACCTGCGAGATCAGGGCGGCCCTGATCGTCTGCCTGACGAGCTGCTCCTCGAACTCCGAGTAGCTCTCCCCGCTGCGCCTCAGGATGTCCATCACGCGGGGGAAGGCCCGCCCGGTCGCCTCCGTCACCGTCAGCCCGTTCATCCCCCGTTCGTAGACGTGCGGATCCAGCCTCTCGTCCTCGCTGCGGCGCGGGACGGAGAGCCAACCCTGTCGTCCTGCTGGCGTTGGTTTCTCTCTCACGCAGGGATTATACCGCCGTGGATAGGGATGACACCGGTGAATTTCCTGCAAAAGCCGGGATTTGATCGGCATGGGAACGCCGGGAGCCTCAGGACCGGCAGGTGGAGTAAACTTTTGCTGGCGTAGGCTTTCAGGAGGTAGAGTTGGACTCGGGAGAGTTTCTTGAGCGTCTGAAGCGGGAGGTCATAGGACACCCTGCGCTCACGCACCCGTTCCTGGAGAGGTTCGGGGATGGGGAGGTGAGCGCCGAAGGGGTGAGGACGTTCGCGATCCAGTACTACCGTCACGTCCGGGTGAGCCGGCTGTACCTGGCCGCCCTGATCTCGAACTGCCGCGACGACGAGCCGCTGCAGCTCGCGCTGGCCTCGGTGCTCTTCGACGAGTACGGCAACCTCGATCCCGAGGAGACCCATCCCGCGCTCTACCGCAGGTTCATGCGGGCGCTGGAGATCAGCGAGGAGGAGTGGGAGGCCCCGCCGACCCTGCCCGAGATAGAGCTCTACATAAGCGCCCACTACGACTTGTGCCGCAACCCGGACATCCGGCTGGGGCTCGGGGCGATGGGACCGGCGAGCGAGTGGCCGGTCCCGCCGATCTACGCCAGGATCGCCGAAGGTCTCAAGAAGGCCGCCGGTCTCGACGACGAGGCGCTTGAGATGTTCACCTCCCACGTCACGATGGACGTCGAGCACGCCAGGATCATGATGGAGGCCGTGGCCCCCTACGCGGAGGACGAGGAGGGCCAGCGGCGGGTGCGCGAGGGGACGATGCGCTCGCTCGACGCCCGCTCGGTGATGCTCGACGGCCTCTACAAGGCCGTCTACGGCGAGCCCGCGCCCCTCACCGGGGCTGCGAGGGACGCGGCCGGGTAGAGATGCCCGAGCTGCCCGAGGTAGAGACGATAAAGAACGACCTGTGCGGGCTCGTCGTCGGGGCGGGGATAGAGCGGGCGGAGCTGAGAGACGAGCGGCTCGTCGAGGAGCCCTCGCCGGAGGATTTCGTCCGCGGGCTCGGGGGCGTCCGGATCACCGGCGCCAGACGCCGGGCCAAGCACCTCGTCGTCGAACTCTCGTCGGGGGAGGCGCTCGTCTTCCAGCTCAAGATCGGGGGGCAGCTCTTGCTCGTCCCGCCGGTCGAGGAGCCGACGAGGAACGTCATGCTCGTGCTGTATCTGGACGACGGGCGCCGACTCTTCCTGCGCGACCAGACCGAGTTCAGCCGGGCGCGGTTGCTCGGGCCCGAAGGGCTCGAGAACCGGCTCGCCGGGCTCGGTCCCGAGCCCTTCTCGGAGGAGTTCACGGTGGGCTACCTGCGGGAGAGGATAGGGGCGCGCCGGGCGCAGATAAAGCCTCTTCTGCTCGACCAGAAGGTCGTCGCGGGCATCGGGAACATCTACGTCGACGAGATCCTCTTCGACGCCCGGATCCACCCGCGACGCAGGGCGAGTACGCTCTCGGTGGAGGAGTGGGCGAGGCTCCACGCCGCGATAAGGAGGAACCTGGCGGCGGGCATCGAGCACCGGGGGACGTACCTGTGTCCCGTCTGCCAGCCGGAGGATGGTGGTAAGGGGGATCAGAGTTTACCATTGGAAGTGGAGTCGAGAGAAGGAGAGGGATAAGTGGCAGAGAGCTTCGACCTCGTGATCATCGGTGGAGGAAACGCAGGCTACATACCCGCGATCCGGGCCAGCCAGCTAGGGATGAGCGTCGCGCTCGTCGAGAAGCGTGAGGGGGGACACCTCGGGGGCACCTGCCTGAACGTGGGGTGCATCCCGACCAAGGCCCTTCTCCAGACGGCTTCCATGCTGAGCGACTTCAAAAACGGCGAGGAGTTCGGGATAAAGGCCGGCAAGGTGGAGTTCGACTACCCGCAGGTGGCCAAGCGGCGCGATGCGGTGGTCAACCAGCTGCGGCGCGGGGTCGCCGGCCTGATGAAGAAGAACAAGGTCCGCGTCTACAACGGCGTCGGCAGCTTCGTCGAGCCGAAGAAGGTAAAGGTCGCTCTGAACGACGGCGGCGAGGAGGAGCTCGAGGGCAGGTTCGTCCTGATAGCCTCCGGATCCGAGGTCAACACGCTGCCCGGCCTCGAGATAGACCACGAGAAGGTCATCTCCAGCGACGACGTGGTGACAGAAAACGAGAGCGTACCCTCCTCGATCATCATCCTCGGCAGCGGGGCCGTGGGGGTGGAGTTCGCGAGCATGTTCAACGACTTCGGCGCCGAGGTGACGATAGTCGAGGTGCTCGAGAGGATCGTGCCGCTGGAGGACCCGGAGGTCTCCGCCCAGCTCCAGAAGGAGTTCGAGGGACGGGGCATCCGGGTGCTCGCCGGGACCAAGGCGGACATAGAGAGCCTGGACAAGAGCGGCGACGGGGTGAAGATAAAGGTCGAGGGCAGGGACGGCGAACAGACGCTCGAGGCTGAGAAACTCCTCGTCGCCGTCGGGCGCAAGACCGCGATCGAAGAGCTCAACCTCGACGCCACGAAGGTCGAGGTGAGCGACCGGGGCATCATCCAGGTCGACGAGTTCTACCGTACCGCCGAGGACGGCGTGTACGCTGCGGGGGACGTGATCGGGGGCTACTGGCTCGCGCACGCCGCCGGGCACGAAGGGATCGTCGCGGTGGAGCACATGGCCGGGGAGGATCCGATGCCGCTCGATCAGGACATGATCCCGCGGGTGACCTTCTGCCGTCCGGAGATAGCTTCCTTCGGCCTCACCCGCGAGCAGGCCGAGGAGCAGGGGTATGAGGTCAAGGAGGGTAAGTTCCCCTTCCGCGCGATCGGGAAGGCCCTCATCGAGGGCGAGCCCAACGGGTTTGTCAAGGTGGTCGCCGACGCTGAGACCGACCTGATCCTGGGAATGCACGCCATCGGGCCGCACGTGACCGAGCTGATCGCGGAGGGGGTCTTCGCCAAGCTGGTCGAGGGTACACCGCAGGAGATCGGGATGGCCGTCCACGCCCACCCGACGCTCGCCGAGGTGATGAGTGAGGCCGCGCTCGCGGTCGACGGGCACGCGATCCACTTCTAGCGCCTGCTCCTTCGACCCGGCCCGCGACGGGTTCGGTTTCGCCAACCCGTCCGGGCCCTCCGGGGGCCGGCTGGAGTCTTTGCTGTACGGGCGGGGGCTGTGCTTCGGGATGGCCGCCGCCTCGCTCGCGGCCTTCTGCGGCGTGGAGCGCCGGTGGCCGCGGCCGCTCTCCCGGCTCTCTCCGGACCCTGCTCTGATCGGGGAGCTCCGGCGCTACCACCTGCTGCAGTTCCGCCCGCGGACGATTTTGCGGGTGGTGTGGGAGTGGATGCGTGCGCGCGGCGGCCGTCCCGAGCGCGTGGCCGGGCGCATCAGGGTCGCCGGGGACCCCGACCCGCACATCCTCTGTCTCGGCCCCCGGGCCGGGCGGGGTTTCTTCGAGCGGCTCGCGCTGGCACACGCCGTCGTGCCATACCGGCTGGAGGAGGTGGAGGAGAGGCTTTTCGTCTACGTCTACGATCCGGAGTTCCCGAAGGATCGGAAGAGGAAGATCGTCTTCCGGCGCGGGGGTGGGGAGGGATTCGGGCGCTTTCGCTACGGCCGGTTCGACAGCCGGGAGGGGTGGGGGATCGTACCCCTGCAGCTCTCGGCTGTTCTGTCGATGCCTGGGCGGGCTTCGGTGTGTGATCCGGTATCCACATTGGAAGAGACGTAGCCTGAGCGCCTCGCGCCCGCGGCTCCTGCTCAGGGGAGCAGCGTCTTCATCTGGTGCTGGATCAGATGTGTGGAGAGTTTCGGAGCTGCACGGTTGAGGATGCCCATCGCCACCGAGTCTCTCCCCACGTAGATGTGAAGACGGTTCTTCTGGATACCGTCGAGGATCACCCGGGCTGCCTCCTCGGGCGTGGTGGTGGGCAGGCGAGAGCCCTGCGCGTTGCCCGAACCCGGAGCGTCGACGTCCGAATTGGAGGCAATATCGGTTTCCACGCCTCCTGGCATCACCACTGAGACCCCGACGTGAGTCTCGAGGAGCTCGGCGTACAGGCCCTCGGTCATCAGCTTCACCGCCGCCTTGGTGGCGCCGTAGATGGTCTGGCCGGGTACGGGCAGGAAACCCCCCATGCTCGAGACGGTGGCTAGGTGTGCTTCGGGACGATTGAGCAGGTACGGAAGGAATGCCTTGACTACGTGGATAGTGCCCCACAGGTTGACGCTCAGCACCCGTTCGATCGTCTCGTATTCTAGATCGTTGAGCCGAACGAATGGCTGGATGATGCCGGCGACGTTGACGACCACGTCGGGCGGGCCGAGAGCTTCGGTCACCCGGGCCGGCAGGGCTTCGACGGCCGCCCGATCGGTGATGTCGACCACGAAGGTGACGAGCCGGTCCCCGGCCGAGGCCAGGCGGACAGTCCCTTCAAGGCTTTCCCTCCTGATGTCCACCGCCGCCACACAACCCCCGCGCCGCAGTGCTTCCAGCACCACCTGGCGCCCGATCCCGTTTCCGCCGCCGGTCACGACCAGAACCTTGCCACGAACGTCCATCATGCCTCCTCCGGATCCCCCACTGCGATGCCATGTTACCAGATCACCGGACAACGCTGTCCGGTGATCCGATCAATCCGTCGGCTACACCAGGCCCTTGCGGACCAGCGACCACGCCCGATCGGCCACCTGGCGTCTTTGCTCCAGCGGAGTTCGAGCGACGAGCGTGGCGATCATGGCCACGCTCAGGAAGAGATCTTCAGCGGTAGTGTCGGACGCGACCTCACCACGCTCGATAGCGGGCTGGACCTTGGCCGCCAGCGCCTGGATGACCCGATCGGTGACCGCGGTCAGCCGTTCGTCATCGGTGGTCGGGGCGATCATGTCGATAAAGGCCACCGATTCGATGGACCGGTCCGTGATGCACTCCAGCAACTCCCCGAGTGTCACTGCCGGATCCGAGGCCAGGCGTTCCAGCTCGGCGACGTTGTCTTCGAACGCTGCCAGCGCCAGTTCAATGCGGTCAGGGAAGTGCCGGTAGAGACTGCCCTGCCCCACCCCGGCAGCCTTTGCTACCGCGCTCAACGGTGCCTCCAGACCCCCGGTTGCGAATACCCTTCGCGCAGCTTTTACCAGCGCTGAACGGTTCTCGGCCGCAGCACCCGGCCCCCGATTTCCCCTACGCTTCACCACGATGTATGGTAGCATGGCAACCGGACACATCTGTCCGGTATATGGAGGAGTGTGGATGGTGGGATCCTGGGACCGTGAGGTCGATGTGCTGGTGGTGGGAACCGGTGCGGCGGGGCTTTCTGCGGCCGTCACTGCGGCCGATGCCGGCCTTGAGACGCTGGTTATAGAAAGCACCGGCAAGTGGGGAGGGACGACCAACCTCAGCGGTGGAGGTTTGTGGATGCCCGCCAATCCGCTGATGACGACCTTTGGGGTCTCCGATTCGGTGGATGAAGCGCTAACCTACATGGAAGCCTGCATCGGCGACGTCGGGCCTGCGAGTTCTCCGGAGCGGCGTCGGGCGTTCGTCGAGTCGGTGCCGGAGGTGTTCCGATTCCTTGAGCGGCTTGGTGTGAGATGGACCGCTGCCAGGGACTATCCCGACTACTACCCGGATCTGCCGGGCGCCAAGATCGGGCGCTCGATCGAAGTCGAGCCGTTCGACGTTCGCGTGCTTGGGGACTGGTTCGAACGTTCGCGCAGTCGGGAGAGTGGTCTTCCTCCCGTTCCCCTCAAGACCGACGATGTTTGGCTGTTGTCCCGAGCCTGGTCGACCCGTGATGGCTTCGCCAGAGGGGTCAGGCTGGTAGGTCGCACGTTGAGTGGCTTTGCCAGGGGGAAGCGATTGTATGGGATGGGCGCCGGGTTGGTGGCCAGCCTTATGGCGATCGTTTGCAGACAGGGCACCGAGGTATTGCTCTCTTCGCCGCTGACTGAGCTCGTGGTGGAGAACGGTTCGGTAGTCGGTGCGGTGTCCCGCCGTTCCGACGGGTTCTCGGCCAGGATCCGCACCCGGCGGGGCGTGGTCCTCGCCGCAGGGGGCTTCGCTCACAATGAGATTATGCGCAAGGAGAACCACGGCATCCCCGGTTACAGCTCGGCGGCGGACGGAGACGTGGGATCGGTGATCCGGATCGCGGCCGGGCTGGGTGCCCAGCTGGCCCTGATGGACGACGCCTGGTGGGGTTTGTCGGTGCCCGATCCCGGCGGCAAGCCGGCGTTCGTGCTCGCTGAGCGCTCCATGCCGTTCAGCATAATCGTGGACCAGAGAGGCGACCGGTACATGAACGAGTCTGCCAGCTACATTGACGTCGGGCACGCCATGCTGGAGCGCGACAAGGTGACGCCGGCCGTACCGTCGTGGCTCATCGTGGACGCCCGTCACCGGAGACGGTATCTGTTCAGTGCCTTTATGCGGGGCACCGCCAGGCTGCGGGAGGCAGGGATCGTCAAGAAGGCCGACACTATCGAAGACCTGGCACGAAAGCTGCAGATGGATCCTGCACGGCTTCGGGCCACCGTCGATCGGTTCAACGGGTTCGCCCGCACGGGAGTCGATGTCGACTTCGGACGCGGCAACACCGCCTACGACAACTACTACGGCGATCCCACCGTCAAGCCGAATCCAAATCTCGGACCGCTGGAGAAGGCACCGTTCACCGCGGTTCAGCTGGTACCCGGAGATCTGGGAACCAAAGGCGGCTTACTGACCGACGCCGATGGCCGGGTCCTCGACACCTCGGGAAACGTTATCCCCGGCCTGTATGCGGCTGGAAACACCACCGCCTCGGTCATGGGGCGGACCTATCCCGGTCCGGGTTCGACGATCGCCCCGGCGGTGATCTTTGCCCACCGGGCGGCACGGCATCTCGCCGGCGGTGGGAGCTGGGCGGCGGGCACGCGAAGCGCGACCGGCGGATGAACTCGCCGCGATACTTCACCGGCGTCGGAGGTCGAGGACGGGCCGTACCCGTAAGTTGTTCGAGATCGGGGGTGCGTGTCCTTACGATGGGACATGGCGGCTGCGATGTTTCTTGCGGTACCATATGCTGGCAGGTCGAGGGAGACAGAGGAGAGCCGTGGTCCGCAGGAGAAAGATCGAGCTGAAGGTCCTGGAGGACGGGACCCGCACCTACACGATACGCCACCGATGGGAGGACCGCCCGGTCGCCCCGCCACCCGACGGGCGTCCCACCGAGTATCTGCCGTTCCGGCAGGAGAAGGGGGCGCACGGGCGTCCCGCCTGGCTCAAGGCGCGCGTCCCGGACGGCCCGGGCTACCGGGACATCAGGCAGACCATGCGCGGTCTCTCGCTGCACACCGTTTGCGAGGAGGCCCGCTGTCCGAACATCGGTGAGTGCTGGAACAACCGCACGGCGACGTTCATGATCCTGGGCAACGTCTGCACCCGCTCGTGCGGCTTCTGCGCGGTGCTCACCGGCAAACCGCAGGGGCTCGACCTGGAGGAGCCAAAAAGGGTCGCCCACGCGGCGAAGGAGATGGGGCTCAAACACGCGGTGATCACCAGCGTGAACCGCGACGAGCTGCCCGACGGTGGGGCATCGGTCTTCGCGGCGACGATCCGCGAGATACGCAAGGCCATCCCCGGGTGTGCCGTGGAGGTTCTCACGCCGGACTTCAAGGGCGACCGCGACGCGATAAAGACCGTCATAGACGCGAAGCCCGACACCTTCAACCACAACATCGAGACCGTCCCGCGCCTCTACCCGGCGGTGCGCCCGCAGGCGAAGTACGAGCGCTCGCTCGAGGTGTTGCGCTACGCGAAGGAGCTCGACCCGGACGTCCTGACCAAGAGTGGATTCATGGTGGGCCTCGGGGAGGTTGAGGAGGAGATCCACCAGACGATGCGCGACCTCAGGGAGCACGGGGTGGACATCCTCACGATCGGCCAGTACCTGAGGCCGACCGAGAACCACCTGCCGATGGCCCGCTACTACGAGCCGAGGGAGTTCGCGCTGCTCAGGCGTTACGCTCTCGACGTGCTCGGCTTCAAGCACGTCGAGAGCGGTCCCCTCGTGAGGAGCTCCTACCACGCCCACGAGCAGACTGAGGAGGCGCGCCGCGGCGCGCTCGGTGCCCGCGCCTGAGACCGTGCTCGAGAGCAGGGAGGAAGCGCTCGAGGTCCGGCGGCTTCCGGGGTTGACGCCCTACGCCGAGGCGTGGGAGCTGCAGCGGGAGCTGGTGAGAAAGAGGAGGGCGGACGAGATCCCGGACACCCTCCTCCTGCTGGAACACCCGCCGGTCTACACGGTGGGCCGGGCGGCGAAGGACGCCTCGAACCTGGGGGCCGGGGAGGAATACCTGCGCTCTTTGGGGGCGGAGGTATTCTGGATCGACCGCGGCGGGGACGCGACCTTCCACGGTCCGGGCCAGATCGTCGGGTACCCCATAATCCGGCTGAAGGTGCGCGACACCCACCGCTACCTGAGGGACCTGGAGGAGGTCGTGATCCGCACGATGGCCCGCTACGGGCTATCTGGCTGGCGGCACCCGGAGTACACCGGGGTCTGGGTGGGGGACAAAAAGATCTGCGCGATCGGGGTGAAGTTCTCCTCCGGCTGGATCACCTCTCACGGCTTCGCGCTTAACGTGAACACGGATCTCTCCTGGTTCGACCGCATAACCCCCTGCGGCATCCGCGAGTACGGCGTGACGAGCCTGGCGCGGGAGCTCGGACGAGATCTCCCGCTCTCGGAGGTCGAACGGGAGATCGTCCTTCGTTTCCGGGAGGTCTTCGGCCTGCGCTAGGCGTTCCCGATCAGGACGCCCGAGGCGAAGACCAGCCCACCGCCGACCATCACCTGCAACGCGCTCATCCAGAAGCTCATGCTGAAGTAGCGGTAGCGGATGAGCGAGATGACGAGCAGCTCGGCACCGACGACACCGAAGGCCACGTAGAGCGCGAGCGTCACGTGCGGGATCAGGAACGGCAGCGTGTGAAAGATCCCGCCGATGAAGGTCGCAACGCCGGTGATCACCCCGCGTACCATCGGGTTGCCCCGCCCGGTCAGCGACCCGTCGTCCGAGAGGCCCTCGGAGAACGCCATGCTTATCCCCGCCCCCACGGCCGCCGCCAGACCCACCAAGAGCGTGTACCGGCTGTCGTGCGTGGCGAAGGCCGCAGCGAAGATCGGAGCCAGCGTCGAGACCGACCCGTCCATCAGGCCAACCAGCGAAGGCTGCACCACCTTCAGCACGAAGTCCTTGTTGTGCCCCGATGTGGTCATCTCATTGCTACCAAAGCCCAATCTCTCCAGTATCGGTGCCATCCGACGCCTCCTGCTCTCTCCTTCGGCTCGCCACGCAGCAATTCTAAACGGGATTCAGGATAAATCAAGAACAGTTCTTATTCTTGTTTATGAGAGTCGTTTGCAGTAAGGGTCAGAGGCGGCGGCCGGAGAGCAGGCGGTAGAGGACGAGGAGGAAAATGGCGCCGAGGACGGAGACGGCGATGCTGCCGGTGTCGAAGCGGGTGGTGTAGGCGGGGTTTATGAAGTGGCTGTAGGCGTAGCCGCCGATGATGGCGCCGGCTATCCCGATGAGGGTGGTAAGGATGCAGCCGCCGGGGTCGCGGCCTGGGGTGAGGAGTTTGGCGATGACGCCGACGATGAAGCCGAAGACTATCCAGGCGACGATACTCATCCGTCTCCTCCTCGGGTGGTTTTGGACATGAGGCTACATGATAGCCCGGATATGGGGGTATGGCGGGCGCCCGTGCTGGGGCGCCCGCCGGGTTCAGACAGCCTGACGCAGGTCGAGGTCGGCTTTCATGACCATCTCCTGGGTGTCTCGGCGGAGCTTGAAGCCGAGGTCCCTGCTGAGGCGCTGCATCGGGCGGTTGTCGAAGAGGATGTCGGCGGTGATGTGCTCGAGGCCTTCTTCGCGGCCGACCTCGAGGAGCTTCTGAAGCAGGAGCCGACCGAGGCCGCGGCGCTGGAAGCGGTCGCTTATGAGGATCGAGAACTCGGCTTCTTCGGGGGCGAAGGGTCTGCGGCTCAGGCGTCCGACGCCCATGATCTCGCGCTCGCCGGTCGCGGGGTTGCGGCGTTCGGCGACGAGGGCCATCTCCTTGTCGTAGTCGATGAAGCAGATGCGGGTGAGGCGTTCGTGGGCTATGCGCTGGTTGAGGCCGAGCATGTGGAAGTAGCGCATGTAGACGCTCTCTTCCGAGAGGGTCTCGTGGAATCTGACCATGAGCGGCTCGTCTTCGGGGCGTATGGGGCGTATGGTCACCGGCTCGCCGTCCCTGGTCTGCTCGTGGAAGACGTAGTGGGTGGGGTAGGGGCGGATCGCCGGGTGCGGGAGGTCCTCCTCGGCGGTGTCGGGGTCGTGCAGCACGATGCGGGCGTCGAGGGCTATCTGGATCTCGGAGGAGACGAGCAGCGGGTTTATGTCCAGCTCCCGGATCCAGGGTTGTTCGACGATGAGGTGGGAGAAGCGCACCAGCAGCCGCTCGAGCGCCGGCAGGTCCACCGGGTCCCGTCCGCGCACGCCCTTGAGCGCCCGGTAGATCCTGGTCCGCTCCATCGTGCGTCGGGCCAGGGTGGTGGTGAGCGGCGGGAGGGCGAGCGCCCGGTCGCGGTAGACCTCGACCAGAGAGCCGCCCGATCCGAAGAGCAGGACGGGCCCGAACTGGGGGTCGATGCTGCTGCCGACGATCAGCTCGTAGCCGTCGGTCTCGACCATCCTCTGCACCGTGGCGCCGTCGAAGCCTTCGGGTATGCTCCGCTCCATCTCCTCGTACGCCCGGCGCACCTCGTCGGCGCTGCGCAGGTCCAGGCGTACACCGCCCACGTCGGTCTTGTGGGTTATCGTCTCGGAGTTGAGCTTGAGCACGACCGGGTACTCCATCCTCTCGGCGTGCTCTGCCGCCTCACGGGCGCTCCTGGCGAGACGTGTCTCCACCACGGGGATGCCGTAGGCTGCGAGGACCTCCTTGGCCTCGTACTCGGTGAGGAGCGTCCTGCCCCGGCTCCTTACGTCTTCGATCACCTCGCGCACCCGCTCACGGTCTATCTCCCCGCCCGCCACGTCCACGGCGAGCTCCGGGGTCTCGTAGATGCCGCGCAGGTTGTAGGTGTAGCGCCACATGTTGGCGAAGGCGCGGGCGGCGGAGTCCGGAAAGTCGAAGGTGGGGATTCCGGCACCGTTGAGGATGGAAGTACCGGCGGCGACGTCGGTGCCTCCCATCCAGCTGGCCAGCATCGGCTTGCCGGTCTTTCTGGCGTACGGGGCGAGCTTCTCGGCGGTAGCGGTGGGGTCTGTCATGTCCTGCGGGGTGAGGACGACAAGCAGGCCGTCGCTGTTCGGGTCGCCGGCGGCTATCTCGAGCGCCCGGGCGTAGCGCTCGGGGTCGGCGTCACCCAGGATGTCCACCGGGTTGTTGTGGCTCCAGGCCGGGGGCAGTATGTCGTCGAGGGCCTTCCTGGTCTCGGGGGAGAGTTCGGTGAGCCTGCCGCCCCCGGCGATGAGGGCGTCGGTGGCGAGCACGCCGGGCCCTCCGGCGTTGGTGAGCACCGTGAGGTTTGGCCCCTTCGGGCGCGGCTGCTTGCCGAGCACCTCGGCCATCGAGAACAGCTCGGAGATGTCGTTCACCCGTAGGACGCCGCTGCGCCGGAAGGCGGCGTCGAGCACTTCGTCGGAGCCGGTGAGGGAGCCGGTGTGCGAGGCGGCGGCCCTCCCGGCGGCGGCCGTACGGCCAGGCTTTATGACGATGATCGGCTTGGTCATCGCGACCTCGCGCGCCGCGGAGAGGAACGAACGGGCGTCCCCGACGCTCTCCATGTAGATGACGATGCTCTGGGTGTGGGGGTCGTCCCCGAGGTACTGGATTAGGTCTCCCCAGCTGACGTCCATCATCGAGCCGACGGAGACGAAGGCCGAGAACCCCACGTTCTCCTGGAAGCTGCGGTCCAGAATCGCGGTCATGAGCGCCCCGCTCTGGCTCAAAAGCCCGACGTTGCCGGGACGGGCCATCCCCTTGGCGAAGGTGGCGTTGAGCCCGGTGTGCGGGTTCATGACCCCGAGGCAGTTGGGCCCGATGACGCGCATGCGGCCCCTGCGGGCCTCCTCCATGACCCGACGCTCGAGCCCGGCTCCCTCCGGTCCGATCTCTTTGAACCCGGCGGAGATCACGATCGCCCCGCCGACCCCGGCTTCGGCGCACTCACGTATGACCCCCGGTACCGAGGGCGCGGGAGAGACCACGACCGCGAGATCCACACGCGTCGGTACCTCGGAGATGCTCGGATAGGCCTTTATCCCGAGCACGTTCTCCCGGTGCGGGTTCACCGGAAAGACCGTCCCCCCGAAGGGGTTGCTGATCAGATTCCACATCAGCGTCCGCCCCACGCTCCCCACCCGCTCCGTGGCCCCTATCACCGCCACGGCCCCTGGACGGAAGATCGCATCCAGCGGCTGCCGCTCGTAGCCCAGCACGTCGTGCGCCGGATCCCCACCCTTCATCCTGCTCATCTCTCTCCCATCTCCAGTTCCCGAACTCCTGGAATTTAACTCCTGCATCCGCCCTCCTCTACCTGCGTATCGTATCTTCATACTGCACTTAGATTCTTAATACACATTGCTCTGGAAGTCCGTGAACCGTTCAACGGGGTGGGGTTAGACTGAGGGTATGGCCTTTTTGCGCAGGATCTTCTTTGTGGTGGTTGCGGGCGTCTATTTCCTTTTGATGTGGGGGTTTCTCACGGGGGCGGTGGCGATTCTGGGGGCCTTTGCGGTGCGGGCTTTTGGGGTCGAGGGGGTGGAGGTGCCCGTTCTGCTGGCCTCTGCTTTGATCGCGTTTTTCCTCAGCGCGGCCCTCTTGAGGTTCCTGCGCCGCCGGGCATGAAGGAGGCGACGGGGTAGCCCGTCGCCTCCTTCGGGGTGGCTGGGTCTCTGAGCCTTTAGGCGGCCTCCTTCTCCAGCTCCTCGGTGTAGCTGCCGGAGCGGGCGGCGCTGTTCATCTTCGCCCGGTGGCGGAAGATCTTCTGGGCCTTCTCGACGTTCTCGGGCTTGCCGGCCCAGATCTCCATCGGCTGCTGCTGCAGGGCGCGGGCGTAGGAGAAGGAGAGCTCCCACGGCAGGCGGCCCTTGTAGATGCGGTTCATCGCGTTGAGGTGCTCGGTCGCCTGGATGTCACCCTGGCCGCCGGAGAGGAAGACGACGCCGGGCACCGCCGCCGGGACGCTGCGGAGCAGGCACTCCACCGTGGCGCGGGCCACCTCCTCCACGCCGGACTGGACCGGGGCCTCCTTGCCCGAGATGACCATGTTCGGCTTCAGGAGCGTACCGGTGAGCTCGACCCGCTGCTCGTAGAGCTGCTGGTAGGTCGTCTTGAGCATCCACTCGGTCACCTCGAAGCACTGCTCGATCGAGTGGTCGCCGTCGATGAGGACCTCCGGCTCGACGATCGGCACCAGGTCCGCCTCCTGGCAGAGCGCCGCGTAGCGGGCCAGGGCGTGGGCGTTGGCCTCGATGCAGCGGCGGGTCGGGATGCCGTCGCCGATCGCGATAACCGCGCGCCACTTGGCGAAACGCGCGCCCATCCCCCGGTACTCGGCGAGGCGGTCTCTGAGGCCGTCCAGGCCCTCGGTCACCTTCTCTCCCGGGGAGAGCGCCATGTCCTTCGCGCCCTTGTCCACCTTGATGCCCGGGATTATCCCCTGGTTCTCGAGCACCTTCGGCAGCGGGGTACCGTCGGAGGCCTTCTGGCGGATCGTCTCGTCGAAGAGGATCACGCCGGAGAGATATTCCCCGATGCCCTCGGTGGTGAACAGCATCTCGCGGTAGGCGCGGCGGGTGTCCTCGGTCGACTCGATGCCGACCGCCTTGAAGCGCTTCTCGATCGTACCGAAGCTCTCGTCGGCCGCGAGGATGCCCTTGCCCGGCGCCACCAGGGCCCGGGCGGTCTTCTCCAGTTCCTGCAGGTTCACTCTCGCCTCCTTCTCTTCTGGCTAACGCTTTTTCTTCGAAGGCCCAAGCAATTCATAGACTAATCTATTTTATTCCCCGGCAAAACTCCAATCCCAAACTCTCCGCGGGGATAGTAGCCGACCGTGTGATACGTTTTGGAGAAGAGTCCCAGGCGAGCACAGGAGAGGCGCACAGTGGCGAACCGTTTGGCCCGCGAGAGCAGCCCGTACCTGCTCCAGCACAAGGACAACCCCGTGGACTGGTACCCCTGGGGGGAGGAGGCCTTCAGGAAGGCGCAGGAGGAAGACAAGCCCATACTCCTCTCCGTGGGTTACTCGGCCTGCCACTGGTGCCACGTCATGGAGCGCGAATCGTTCGAGGACGACGCGATCGCGGCCTTCATGAACGAGCACTTCGTCAACGTCAAGGTGGACCGGGAGGAGCGCCCGGACGTCGACTCTCTCTACATGTCCGCCGTGCAGGCGATGACCGGCAGCGGCGGCTGGCCGATGACGGTCTTCCTGACGCCGGAGGGGGCGCCGTTCTACGCCGGGACCTACTTCCCGCGCGAACCCCGGGGCGGGATGCCGGGCTTCCTGCAGGTTCTGGCGAGCGTCGCCGACGCCTACGAGAACCGCCGCGAGGAAGTCCTCAGGAGCGCCGGGAGCGTCCGCGACTACCTGCGCCGGGCCGTCGAGGCCGCGATGCCGGAGGGGACTCCCGGGGTTTCTCTGCTCGAGAGAGCGGGTGAGGAGCTCACCTCCGAGATAGACCGGCGCCTCGGGGGCTTCGGCGGCGCGCCGAAGTTCCCCCAGCCGATGAACCTGGAATTTTTGCTGCGATATCACCTGCGCACCGGGAGCGAGGAGGCGCTCTCCGGCGTCGAGCTCACGCTGGAGGCGATGGCGCGCGGTGGGATCTACGACCAGCTCGGCGGCGGGTTCCACCGCTACTCGGTCGACGCCCGCTGGCTCGTGCCGCACTTCGAGAAGATGCTCTACGACAACGCGCTCCTCTCCCGGCTGTATTTGGATGCCTACCGGCTCACCGGGCGCGACCTCTACCGCCGCGTGGCCGGGGAGACCCTGGATTACGTCGCGCGCGAGATGACCTCGCCCGAGGGCGGCTTCTACTCGAGCGAGGATGCGGACTCCGAGGGCGAGGAGGGGAGGTTCTACGTCTGGAGCGTGCGTGAGATCCGCGACGTCCTTACCCCCGGGGAGGCACACCTCGCCGAGGTCTACTGGGGTGTGAGCGAGAGGGGCAACTTCGAGGGCAAAAACATCCTGCACGTGCCCCGTCCCCCCGAGGAGGTCGCGCGCGAGCTCGGGATCTCCCCGGAGGAGCTCGGGCGGCGCGTGGAGGAGATCCGGACGAAGCTCCTCGCCGCGCGCGGGCGGAGGGTGCGGCCGGGGCGCGACGAGAAGATCCTCGTCGCCTGGAACGGGCTCATGCTGCGTTCGTTCGCGCTGGCCTCGAGGGTACTAGGCCGGGAGGACTACCTGGAGATCGCGCGGAGAAACGCCGCCTTCCTGCTTGAAAAGGCGCGCCCGGACGGGAGGCTGCGCCGCTCTTACAAGGACGGGCGTGCGGGAGAGGTGCCCGGCTACCTGGAAGACTACGCCTGCCTCGTGGAGGGACTCCTGGCGCTGCACGAGGCGACGCTCGAGCCCCGCTGGCTCGTCGAGGCCAGAGATCTCGCCGAGGAGATGGTCGCGCTCTTCTGGGAGGAGGACGAAGGCCGCTTCTACGACGCACACGCCGGCCACCAGGAGCTCATAGCCCGCCCGCGCGACCTCTACGACAACGCCACCCCCTCGGGCAACTCGGTCGCGACCGGCGTGCTCCTCGAGCTCTCCCTGCTCCTCGATCGTCCGGATTATCGCGAGAAGGCTGAGAGGGTCCTCTCCTCCATGAGCGGCGCGATGGAGAAGGTGCCCGGGGCCTTCGGGTGGCTGCTCTCGGTGCTGGACTTCTACCTGGCGGATCCCTGCGAGGTCGCCGTGATCGGGGAGCCCGGGGCGGAGGACACCGGGGAGCTGCTTAGGGCGATGGGCTCCCGCTACCTGCCGCACAGGGTCGTCGCCGGGCGCTCCCCCCGCGACGAGCGAGCCGCCGCGCTCAGCCCGCTCCTCGAAGGGAGAGAGGCGCGCGGCGGGCGGGCCACCGCCTACGTCTGCAGGAACTACGCCTGCCAGAGCCCGACGACCGACCCCGACGAGCTCCTGCGGCAGCTCGGGGGGTAGCCGGGCGGCCTCAGACCTCCTCCAGGGCCCGGGCGATGTCCTCTTTTATGTCCTCCGGATGCTCTATGCCGACCGAGACGCGCACCAGGTTCTCGCCGACCCCGAGGCGCTCCCGGCGCGAGGGTGGGAGGTCCCGGTGGGATGAGGTGGCCGGATGGGTGGCCAGCGTGTAGACGTCCCCCAGGCTCGGGGTGCGCACGCACACCTCGAGCGCGTTCAGGAACCGGAAGACCCCCTCGCGCCCTTCGGTGTCCAGCTCGAAGGAGAGCAGCCCGCTCGGCCCCGAGAGGGTACGCCGGGCGACCTCGCGGTCCGGGTGGTCCTCCATCGAGAGGTGGTTCACCCGGCGCACCTTCGGGTGCTCCGCGAGGAAACCCGCCAGCCGGGTGGAGTTCTCGCACTGGCGCTCCACGCGCAGCGGCAGCGTCTTGAGCCCCCGCAGGGCGAGCCAGGCCTCGAACGGGCCGAGGATGCCCCCGGTGAGCTTGCGCACCTGGTCGAGGGCCGCGTCGTAGGGGGGACCGGCGGTGACCACACCGGCCGTCAGATCCCCGTGCCCCGAGAGGTACTTGGTCGCGCTGTGGACGACGATGTCCGCGCCGAGCTCCAGCGGGCGCTGCAGGTAAGGGGTGCCGAAGGTGTTGTCCACGATCAGGGCGGCTCCGGCGGAGCGTGAGAGCTCCGCCAGGCGCGGCACGTCGGCGACCCGCAGCAGGGGGTTCGAGATCGACTCTACGACGAGCGCGCGGGGGTTGAGCTCCTCGACCCGCCTCTGCAGGCTCTTCAGATCGTAGAAGTCAGCGAAGCGCACCTCGACCCCGCTCGAACCGAAGATCTGTACCAGGAGCGTCGCGGTCGAGCCGTAGAGCTGTTCGGCGGCCAGCACGCGCCCCCCGGGAGAGAGCTCGGCCGCGAGAAGCGCCGCGTGCAGCGCGGCCATGCCCGAGGCGAAGGCGAAGGAGCGCGCCCCGCCCCGTGGGCTCTCCAGGGCGGCGATGGCCTCCTCGAAGGCGGTGACGGTCGGGTTGCCGTAGCGGGTGTAGCTGTAGCCCGCCTCCTCGCCGCCGAGCACCCGGTCGGTGGTCTGCACGTCCGGGTGCCAGAAGGTGGTCGAGGCGTAGATGGGCGTCGAGATGGGGTTGCTGGTGTCGGGCTCCCGCCCACCGCCGCCGCGCCGCTCGCCGGCGTGGACGGCTCTGGTCTCGAAGCGTCTCAAAAAGGGTCACTCTCCTCTCGCGATGCTGCTCCGGACAGGGGAATTCGTATGTTAAACCACGCCGCCCGGCGTTTGGGCGTTCTTCGGGGCGAAGATCACGATGGCCCGGTTCTCGTACACCCTGCGGTAATCCGGGGCGTCCGCGAAGGCGCGCCAGTTGACGCCGGGGTACCGCTTGTATATGACGATGTACCGCACGTCGTTTTCCCGCAGGAACCTCGCGGTGCGCCCGCCCCTGGGATGGTGCAGCACCCACTGCGAGACGAGGAGAGGTCTCTTGCCAGCGGTCGGCAGGGAGCGGGGGTGCTCTATGCGGTGCTCGCGGTAGGACTGCAGCCCGGTGTAGCCGCCCAGCGCGAGGACCGCCCGGTTGGAGATCCCACGCCCCAGGTACGGGGTCGAGATTATGTTGCCCCCGCGGTTGTGTTCCCTCAACCACGCTCCGGCACGTGCCAGGGAGGGGGTGAGGACCGCCTGCCCCGGCAGCCGCGCGGCATCCAGGCCGAGCGCGGCCTGGATCACCACGACGGTGCAGAGCAGGACGAGGGTGGTCTTCGAGAGCAGCCGGGGTAGGCCGGCCTGCCAGGCCGGGCGTACGAGCGAGACCGAGGCGAACGCCGCCGCCGCGACGAGCGGGATACTCAGGTCGCGGCTGAAGCGCTCGGGGAACCCCGAGAGAGAGGTCCGGCTGCCGGCGAAGAGGATCAGGACCCACAGCAGCAGCGTGGCCCGCGCGGCGATCTCCTTGCGGGAGGGGGTATGCAGCGCCAGGAGCAGCAGACCGAGCAGACCGAGCCAGAGGACGGGGGGTGAGAGCTCCGCGAGCGTGCCACGGAAGTCCGGCGGGCTCTGGCTGCCGATCGTCACGGCGACGGCCCGGCCGGTTCCTCCTGGGCTGCTGATACCAGAGAGGAGATGTGGCAGGTCGTAGGTCCTCCAGGCCCAGAGCACCGAGAGTACGGCCGTGAGCGAGAGGGAGAGGACGAGTGTGAGAGCCTCCCTGCGCTGGGCGGTGAAGAGCAGGTAGGGCACGATCAGCACCGAGACGCAGGCCAGGAGGAGGGCCATGTAGAGCGTCCCGACCGGGTGGTACAGAACGACTGAGGAACCGAGGAGCCCGGAGAGCAGCGCACGCCGGGCCGAGGGGTTCCGGTAGAGGTCGAGCAGCGCCGCGACCGCCAGCACCATCAGGAAGTAGGCGGAGAAGAAATTCGGGTAGCGTGCCTGGGCGAAGTCGTCGTAGGAACTGCTGGCGACGACCCCCGAGAGGAATGCTGCCGCCACCCCGAACTCCCAGCCCCACAGGCGGCGGGACAGCGCGTAGGCCGCCAGCGCCCCGAGGGCCGGCAATGCCGGGGCGAGTACCGGGAAGAGCTCCAGCGGGGTGAGCCTTCCGAGGCGGCAGATCACGGCCGTAAGCGTCGGGAAGCCGGGCGGGTAGATGAGATAGGAGGAGTAGGAACCGTGCCAGAGCATCTGCTCGGCCATCACGGCGTGGGAAAACTGGTCGCCGCCGCGCAGGTAGGGCCAGTCGTGGACCACTGGTCCCCAATAGCCGCGCGCGAGCGTCACGAGCAGCGCCGCCGAGAGGAGCCCCGCGGAGAGCAGCGGCTTCCGCGGGCTCTCGAAGGTTCCAGCGGTCTGTCCGCCCCCCAGAGCCCCGCTCGCGACCACCCCCGCGACGACAAGCAGCACTACGATGGGTGGCGCCGAGGTCGCGGGGGAGATGAAGCCCAGCATGGAGATGACGACGAGCGCCAGCGCCATCCCGAGGGCGCCCATCGAGAACCCGCCGAACGGGGGTGGGGTGGAGAGCAGCGGCTGCTCCTGGGCCCGGGCCGGGCCCAGGAGCAGCCGCGCCCCGAGCCCGCAGAGGAAGACCGCAAGTACCGCCGCGAGCGCCACCGGAAGCGTCACCCCGCCGCCCGTGATCCAGGAGATGGCTAGGGTGGCTGCGGGGACGAGCAGGGAGGAGATGGCCGCCGAGCAGGCCAGACGCTCGGGGACGTCGCGCCTGCCGGAGAGGGTTCGCTCCCAGAAGTATCCCGGGAGCAGGCCTGCCAGTAGCGCCGCCAGGATGGCCCTCGTCAGCTGATCGGCCAAGCAAGCCTCCCGGTCCCTGGGTCAGGGGTTGGCCGGCGGGCTGACGCCGAGGTGGCCGGCCAGGGTCCGGTAGTCCACCCTGTAGAGGCTGTACCGCTGGCTCGGGGTTGGAATGTGTACGAAGCCCGGCAGGTGCATCATCTGGTCGTTCAGCGGGGTCTCGGCGTAGACCAGGACGTACTTTACGTGATAGTGGCGCAGTATACGGTATGCCTCGAGCAGCGTCGGACCCGAGTAGAACTTGTGCACGTCGAGGTCGCGTCGGGGGACCCTGATCTTGTCGCCGGAGAGTTTCTCGAGCTGACCCAGATGTTCCAGGATCGGGTCTCCGCGAAAGCTGATCACGTTGAGGTAGGAGGAGTAAGCCGGGATAGCGATGTTGTCGTGGTCCGGAGCCATCACGACCGCCGGCTGGCGGATGTTGTGCTGCATCCAGCGGAAGATCGGGTCGAAGAAGAAGGAACGGTCGAGCGGGGGCGGGCCGCTGTCTATCTCACGCGCGCCGCTCGTGGCGGCTGGTGCGGCAAACCCGGCGAGCACGACCACGAGCACCACGGCGAGCAGGCCGCTCGAGAGCCCCCGCAGTCCCCTCCCAGTCAGGGTGCCGGAGAGACGCCGGAGGAGCTCGGACGCCATCCAGGCGTCGGTCAGGACGGTGGCCAGCGGTATCGGCCAGGCCATCCGGTATAGCTGGCCGGGGGCTATCACGTCGTTGCCGACGAAGGTCGCCAGAGGGGGTAGATAGCACACCAGCGTCGAGACGGCGAGGGTGCCGAGGAGGAGCCGGGCCGGGAGGCTCCGGCGGAGACGCAGGGCCAGGAAGGGCACGCCGGCCACGTAGCCCAGCGCTATGGCCGGTATGAGCAGCAGGTACGGGTGCATGATGTAAAGCCCGTCTCCCAGCCTGAAGATGTGCCGCCACTCCGGGCGGACGAAGACCATGTTCGCCAGCACCTCGGGTGGGGTGCCGCCTATGTCGGCGTCGTAGAGCTTGGCTGTCGGCGGGATCCCCCTGAAGAGGACGTAGAGGAGCGGACCCAGCGCCAGACTCACGAACGGCAGCGCGAGCCCTGCGGTTTCGAGCCAGGCTTTCCGCTCCCTCAGTCCGCACAGAAGGTGTACGATCCCGAAACCACCGACCGAGATGGCTATGACTGCCAGGCCGACCGGGTGGACCGTAACGACGGCCCAGCACAGAAACGCGAAGCCCAGCAGGTGGCGGACTCGCCGGGTCCGGACGAAGCAGAGGGCGAGCGCGAGCGCAACCGGCAGGAAGAGATAGCGGGTGAGGAACTTGTCCTGCACCACGCGCGCCACGATTTCACCGCCGAGGCTCTGCGGGGTGGGCTCCAGCTGGCCCAGGAGGAACAGTACGTAGAAGGTGGCAGCGAGGAGCGCCGTCCGGTGGCCGCCGAAGAGGGCGACCCCCAGGGCGTAGAACGCCAGGAGGGCCACCACCACGAGCGTCGGCTCCAGGTAGTGCAACACCAGCGTGACCGGGTCGATGCCGGCGACGCGCGAGAGGGCTGCCTGCTCCAACAGCCACCCGTTTATCTTCACCCGGGAGATGGCCGCCACCCTCTCCCCGAAATACGGGTCGTAGAGGGTCAGGTGCCGGGTGTTCAGGTATTCACGGATCCATGCCAGGTAGTCCCAGGTATCCCCGTCCACCATGGGGTACCTGATGTGGGCCAGGTAACCCAGCGTGATCGCCCCGCACGTAAACGGGACCCAGAGCCACCAGGCTGCCTCCGAGAGGTCCTCCCCGGAGACCGTCCGTGCGGTGTCGGACGCTGGGCGCTTGATCAGGACGTCCACCAGCGAGAACGCGATCGCTAGCGCCACGACTACGCCGCAGAGGAAGAGGTAGGCGGAGAGGCTCTCGTGCAGGATCAGGAACGGAACCCCCAGCACGCCGAAAAGCGAGACGCTGAAGGCGAAGGACGCCGGGATGGCCCCTGCCCCGCCTAACGCCTGTGAGAACCACCTCTCGTAGATCACGTACCCCGGGATCAGAAACAGAACCAGCGCCGCCCCGAAGCGGAGCATCGGCAGCCCGTGCAGCGTCTGCTGGAGCGGACCCACGGCTGTCCAAGACGCCACCGCGAGCGGTAACAGGAGGATGTTCGGGAGCCACCGGGCCCCGCCGTGTTTCCTCGATACACCTGCAGAACTCTTCAACCTCGCAGCCTCTCTCGACGACGGTCGGACCCTCGAGCGGCCGCCACCACACGGCCGGCCGGGATGGAGGAGCCATATCCGGGTAATAATACGATGTGAGAGGGCGTACGTTACGGACGGGAGACCGCTACATGGAAGTGAGTTATCATTAAGAAGGCAAGGGCCGTTGTCTGTCTACCTCGACAAAACGGGGCGGTTGCGAGATGGCGCGGGATGGGCTTCGCGCCCCGGTGGGCACCAGAGAAGAGTCCATGCCGCACGGAGAGATCTTACGACGTGTGAGGGTGTGATCCGCTTTGTCTGAGATATCCGAGAGAGAGTTTTACGGGCCGAACCTGGGATACGTGCTCGAGCTCTACGAGCGGTTCAAGGAAGACCCCGACTCCGTCGACGAACAGACCCGCAGGCTGTTCGAGCACTGGAGGCCGCGCGAGGTCTCGCTCGACGGGCAGGGCACGGTCGCCGCGGCTCCGGCGGCGGACGTCGAGAAGATCGTCGGGGCGACCAAGTTCATCCGGCACATAAGGGATTTCGGTCACATGGCCGCGCACCTGGACCCGCTCGGGAGCGAACCGCCCGGCGATCCCACGCTCGACCCGGCTTTCTACAGGATAAGCGAGGAGGATCTCGCGGAGCTTCCCTCCTCGATCGTCGACGGGCCGGTCGCCGGGAGGACCTCGACGGCGAAGGAGGCCGCGGACGAGCTGCGCCGGCTCTACTGCTCGACCACCGGGTACGACTTCGGGCACGTCCATGATCCAGAGGAGCGCTTCTGGTTGCGCGAGGCGGTGGAGAGCGAGCGCTTCGGCGGGAAGCTGGATGCCGGGGAGGCGAAGCGGCTCCTGAAGCGCCTGACGCGCGTTGACACCTTCGAGAAATTCTTGCATCGGACGTTCCTCGGGCAGAAGCGCTTCTCGGTCGAAGGCAACGACATGGTCGTGCCGATGCTCGATCGGCTGCTCGAGCTCGCGGCCGACTCGGGGATACCGGGGGCGGTCCTCGGGATGGCCCACCGCGGCAGACTCAACGTGCTCGCCCACGTCCTGGGCAAGCCCTACGAGAAGATCTTCGCCGAGTTCCAGCAGCCGGAGAAGGGCGAGCAGCCCTCCGTGGCCGAGAGCCCGGGAGAGGGCTGGGTCGGGGACGTGAAGTACCACCTCGGAATCCGGGGCTACCACCTCGAAGAGGGTGAGGAGGACAGCCGGGTCGAGGTCACCCTCGCCCCCAACCCGAGCCACCTCGAGCATGTCAACCCGGTCGTCGAGGGGATGGCCCGCGCGGCGCAGGAGGATCGCGGGAAACCAGGAGCCCCGGAGCAGGATGTGGACGCCTCGCTGCCGATCCTGCTGCACGGCGACGCGGCGTTCCCCGGCGAGGGGGTGGCCGCGGAGACGCTGAACCTCTCGCGCCTGAGGGGGTATGCGACGGGCGGCACGATCCACATCATCACCAACAACCAGCTCGGCTTCACCACCGAGAAGGAGGACGCCTACTCGACGACCTACGCCAGCGACCTGGCCAAGGGCTTCGAGATCCCGGTCGTCCACGTCAACGCCGACGATCCGGAGGCGTGCCTGGCGGCGGTGAGCATGGCGTATGCCTACCGGCAGAGATTCCACAAGGACTTCCTGATCGACCTGGTGGGCTACCGGCGCTACGGGCACAACGAGGGGGACGAACCCTCCTACACCCAGCCGCTGATGTACGAAAAGATAAGGACCCACCCCTCGGTGCGCGAGATCTGGGCGAAGGAGCTCGAGGAGCGGGGCATTATCGAGGAAGGGGAGGCCGAGCGGCTGGTCGAGGAAGTCTACTCGAGGATGCAGGAGATCCACAAGAACCCCTCCCTCGGGAGAGCCGAGGAGGAGGGGATGGGGGATGCGCCCTACACCCCGCTGGTGGAGATCCCCGAGACCGCCGTCCCGGCCGGGAGGCTCGAGGCCCTCAACGAGGCGATGCTCGAGAGGCCTGAGGGGTTCAACCCAAACCCCAAGCTCGAGCGGCTCTTCCGGCGCAACCGGGGCAGCCTGGAGCAGATAGACTGGGCCCACGCCGAGGCGCTGGCCTTCGCCTCGCTCATCGAGGACGGCGTGCCGATCCGGCTTACGGGCGAGGACACCGAGCGGGGCACCTTCTCGCAGCGCCACGCGGTGCTGCACGACGTGGAGACCGGCGAGCGCTACGTGCCGCTGCAGAACATCCCGCAGGCGAAGGCGTCCTTCGCGGTGTACAACAGCCCGCTCTCGGAGGTCGCGACGATGGGCTTCGAGTACGGCTACTCGGTGGGGTCGCCGGAGGCGCTCGTGCTGTGGGAGGCACAGTACGGGGACTTCGCCAACGTCGGGCAGGCGATGATAGACCAGTTCGTCGTCAGCGGGCAGGCCAAGTGGGGGCAGGCCTCCGGGCTGGTTATGCTGCTGCCGCACGGGTACGAGGGGCAGGGGCCCGAGCACTCCTCGGCCCGGCTCGAGCGCTACCTGCAGCTGGCGGCGCGGGAGAACATCCGGGTGGCCAACTGCACCACCGCCGCGCAGTACTTCCACCTCCTGCGGGCGCAGGCGATGCTCACCGACAACCGCAGGCCGCTCATCCTCATGACGCCGAAGAGCCTCCTGCGCCACCCGATGGCCGCCTCGACGCTGGAGGAGCTCGCGAGCGGCAGGTTCCAGCCGGTGCTGGACGACGCGGAGGCGCGGGAGAGGGCGGACTCGATCGAGCGCCTCATCCTCTGCTCGGGCAAGTTCTACACGGAGCTCGTCGGCAGCGAGTACAGGGACGAGGCCGAGGACACGGCGGTCGCGCGGGTGGAGCTGCTCTACCCGTTCCCGGAGGAGCAGCTGCGGGAGGTGATCGGAGGATACCCCAACCTGCGCGAGATACTCTGGGTGCAGGAGGAGCCGAAGAACATGGGCGCCTGGAGCTTCATGGAGCCCAGGCTGCGCGAGCTGGTCTCCGGGGGGCTCCCGATAATCTACGTCGGCAAGCCGGCGCGCCCGAGCCCGGCGCAGGGCTCTGCGAAGTTCCACCGCCGGGAGCACGCCGAGATCGTGAGCCGGGCCTTCCGGGGCGAGGACGACGGAAGGAAGGCCGAGGCCGCGGTCAGAGGGACGCAGGCCCGCACCACACAGGGGGCCTGAGGGCCCGTAGCGGAGAGTTTTGGTAGCGAGAGTCTAGGAGAGGTGAGAATTGCCCGCTGATATACACGTGCCCGAGCTCGGAGAATCGGTCACCGACGCCACCGTTGGCCGCTGGCTGAAGAAGGAGGGCGAGGCGGTGAAGGCCGGGGAGCCCCTGGTGGAGCTCGAGACCGACAAGATCAACTTCGAGGTCGAGGCGGAGCAGGACGGGGTCCTGCAGAAGATCGCCAAGGGCGAGGGCGAGACGGTGAACGTCGGCGAGGTTATCGGGACGATCGCCGAGGGCGACGGGGCTCAGCCCGCGGCCGAGGAAGAGACCGCCGAAGCTCAGGAACGGGAGGAGCCGGAGGCCGCGCCGGCCGAAATCGGGGAGGCGACCAACGGCCACCGGGAGGCCGAGGAGGGGGCCCGGCGGGCCTCTCCGGCGGTGAGGAAGCTAGCCCGGGAGTACGGGGTCGACCTCTCGGAGATCGAGGGCTCGGGCTCCGGCGGGCGCATCACCCGGGAGGACGTGGAGCGGGTGATCCGGGAGCAGGCGCGCCCCGCTCCGGAGGAGGCGCCGCAGGCCGATGGCCACGCCGAGACCGCCCCCGCGCCGCGTCCGGCCCCTGCCGCCGCGGAGGGACGCCCCGAGGAGCGGGTACGTCTCTCGCGCCGGAGGCTCACGATCGCCCAGCGGCTCGTGCAGTCGCAGCACGAGGCCGCGATGCTCACCACGTTCAACGAGGTGGACATGTCGGCGGTGATGGAGCTCAGGCGCAGGAGGCGGGAGTCGTTCCAGGAGCGCACCGGGGCGCGGCTCGGGTTCATGAGCTTCTTCACCAAGGCCTCGGTCGCGGCGCTCAAGGCGTTCCCGCAGGTCAACGCCGAGCTCGACGGCAACGAGCTCGTCCTCAAGAAGTACTACGACATCGGGGTCGCCGTCTCGACCGACGAGGGCCTCGTGGTGCCGGTCGTGCGCGATGCCGACCGCAAGAACTTCGCCGAGATAGAGCAGGAGATCGCGGAGCTCGCGACGAAGGCCAGGGAGGGGAGGCTCACGCTCGAGGATCTGCGCGGCGGGACGTTCACGATCACCAACGGCGGCATCTTCGGCTCGCTGATGTCCACCCCGATCCTGACCACCCCGCAGGTGGCGATCCTGGGGATGCACAAGATCCAGGAGCGCCCGGTCGTCGTCGACGGGGAGGTCGTGGTGCGCCCGATGATGTACCTGGCGCTCTCCTACGATCACCGGGTGATCGACGGGGCGGAGGCGGTGAGCTTCCTGGTCAGGATCAAGGAGCTCATCGAGGATCCGGAGGCGCTGCTGCTGGAAGGGTAGGGAGAACGGGTTTGCTGGGGTGCGGCGAGAGGGCCCTCCGGGCCCCTCTCGCCTTTCTGGGAGAGGAGAAGAGATGGACCTGAGGTCGGTGCAGAGGCCGTTGAAGAAGCGCTACCGCGAGGAGCCGGGCTCCTCGAAGGTGACGCTCTCGGCCAGGGCGAGCCGGCAGGAGACGCCGGTCTCCTGCTCGGTGGACATAGGCCGGGCGGTCTACGCGGCGGAGGCTCACGCCGGGGTGGGCGGGAGCGGGCAGACCGCCTGCTCGGGTGATCTTTTGCTCGGGGCGCTCGCGGCCTGCGCGCAGCTCACCTGCCAGATGGTCGCGGAGAACATGGGTCTCGACGCCAGGCGCATAGAGGTCGGGGTGGAGGGTGACCTCGACCTCGCCGGGACGATGGGGATCTCGGAGGAGGTGTCGGTGGGCTTCGAGCGCATCCGGGTCGGCTTCGAGGTCGACGCGCCGGGGGCGACCGAGGAGGAGCTCGCCGCCCTCCGGGAGAAGACCGAGCGCTACTGCGTGGTGATGCAGACGCTCCTCGATCCGCCCCGTATAGAGACCAGATGGGGGTAGAGAGGACCGATACGGGGACGCTGGCCGGGAGGCTGCTCGCCGGCGACAGGCGGGCGCTGGCGCGGGCGATCTCGAAGATAGAGCGCGAGGACCCCGAGGTGACCGGGCTCTTCTCCGAGATCTTCCCGCACACCGGGGGGGCGGTGACGGTGGGGTTCACCGGGCCGCCGGGCGTGGGCAAGAGCAGCCTGCTCGCCCGCCTGATAAAGCTCTACCGCGCCGAGGGGAAGAAGGTCGGGGTGGTCTCCGTCGACCCCTCGAGCCCCTTCTCGCACGGGGCGATCCTGGGCGACCGCATCCGGCTCTCGGACCACTTCCTCGACCCCGGGGTGTTCATCCGCTCGATGGGGAGCCGGGGGCATCTGGGCGGGCTCGCCGCCGGTTCGAGGCTCGCCGGGATGGCGATGGAGGCCTACGGCTGCGACGTGGTCCTCTACGAGACGGTGGGCGTCGGCCAGGGTGAGGTCGAGGTCGCCTCGGCCGCGGAGACGGTGGTCCTCGCGATCCAGCCGGGCGCCGGGGACGCGGTGCAGGCGCTCAAGGCCGGCGTCATGGAGATAGCGGACGTCTTCTGCGTGAACAAGGCGGACCACCCGCAGGCCACCCTCGCCAAGCGCGAGCTGCGCCAGATGCTCGAGATCGGGCACGAGCTCGACCCGGAGGCCCCGATCCCGCCGATCGTCATGACCCGCGGGGACACCGGCGAGGGGATCGAAGAGCTCAAATCCGAGATAGAGGGGCACCGGAGGCGCCTCGAGGATAGCGGGGAGCTGGAGAAGCGGAGGCGTGCCTCGCTGCGGGAGTTCGTCGTCTCCTGGGCTACCGGACGGCTGGAGAGGGAGATCAAAGAACGGCTCGCCCGCGAGGACGCAAAGATAATGGAGGAGGTCTACGCCCGCAGGCTCGATCCGATCTCGGCTTCCGAGCGGATCTTCCGGGAGGTCTAGAGGCCCTGGCGCCCCGGCGGATAGTGAGCCTGGTCCCATCGCTGACCGAGGCGCTCTTCGCCTTCGGCGCCGGCGGGCGGGTCGTCGGGCGCACCCGCTACTGCACCCAGCCGCCACACGAGGTCGGCCGGGTGGAGAAGGTTGGAGGGACCAAGAAGGTGGACCTCGATCGCCTCCTCTCGCTCGAGCCGGACCTCGTCGTCGCGGTGAGGGAGGAGAACCGCCGGGAGGACGTCGAGGCGATCGTTGAGGCCGGCGTCGAGATCTTCCTGGGCGAACCCGCGACGGTCGCGGGGGCGCTCGCGATGCTGCGGGAGCTCGCGCGGAGGGTGGAGGCCCCGCGCGCGGACGTCTTCCTGGGGCGTATCGAGCATGTGCTACGCATCCTCGAATCCTCGCGCCCGGAGCGTCCCCGGCGGGTCTTCGCCCCGATCTGGAAGAACCCGTACATGAGCGTTGGGGGCGACACCTACGCGGGGGACGTGATCCGGGTGTGCGGCGGCGAGAACGTCTTCGCCGGGCGTGGGCGCTACCCGCGGGTGACGCCGGGGGAGATAGAGGAGACCTCACCCGAGGTGATACTGCTCCCCGACGAGCCCTATCCCTTCTCTGCCGCGGACCTGCCGGAGTTCTACGCGCTGGACGTTCCCGCCGCCCGCTCGGGGCGCGTCTACCCGATCGACGGCAAGCTCCTCACCTGGTACGGTCCCCGGATGGCTCCGGCCCTGATGCAGCTCTCCGCGATACTGTGCCGGTGAGGCCGGGAGCACCCCTCACCCTGGAGAGCGGCAGGTCGCGCTCCCGGGCCCACCGCTCCCACTCCCGGGCGCTCCTGCGGGAGAAGGCTTCCTGCAGGGCTTCGTGGCTCAGTTCCTCGAGGCCGAGTTCTCCTGCGAGGCGGCTCTGGAAGTGGGGCTCGAGCGCGGCGAGGGCGACCCACCCATCCTGCGTACGGTAGAGCCCGTACCCCGCGAAGGCTCCCCCGAGGAGGCCGCCGGGAGCGGTCAGGCCGTAGCGCAGCGGTGCAGCGAAGGAGGCGGCTGCCTCCTGCAGCGGGACGGCGGCGAACGCGCCTTCTTCTCCGCCGCGCTCTCGTTCGAGAAGCAGCGCGAGAGCCGCGCTCACCGCCCTCTCGGCGCCGGCGAGGTCGGCGAGCAGGGTGCGCGGGAGATGCGGCGGATCGAGGAGCCCGAGGGAGGCCTGGTAGGTGAGGTCGTGGCCGGGGCGGTTCTCCTCCGGGGGCGGGTGACCGGTTATCGCGACGTGCGAGAGGCGCGGGTATCGGGCGTGCAGATCCTCCCACCCGAGCCCGAGGCGCCGCAGCGCGGCGGGCCGGCTCGAGGTGAGGAGGAGATCCGCCCCGGCGAGCAGCCCTTCGAGGCTCTCTCTGTCCTCCCGCCGCTTCAGGTCCAGCCTCAGCACCCGCTGCCCCGCCGTCAGGTCGCGGTACCAGAGCGGGCAGTAACGCCCGAGCGGGTCGCCTTCGGGCGGCTCGACCCTGCTCACCTCCGCGCCCATCGAGTGCAGCCTGGAGGCGGCGACCGGGCCGGGGATGTTGAGGCACAGGCTCACCGCGCGCACCCCGCGCAGGATGCCTGCCGGAGCCGACACGCCCTCTCAGGCTCCGGCGTACTCCCGCTGCCGGAGCACGACGCGGCGGATCTTGCCGCTCGCGGTCTTGGGCAGCTCGTCGACGAACTCTATCCTGCGCGGGTACTTGTACGGGGCGCTCTGGCGCTTGCAGAACTCCTGGATGTCGCGGGCGAGCTCCTCGGAGGGCTCGTACCCTTCCCCGAGCACCACGAAAGCCTTCACCACGCTCCCGCGGTCCTCGTCGGGGGAGGCTACGACCCCGCTCTCCACCACGGCCGGGTGTTCGATCAGGGTGCTCTCCACCTCGAACGGTCCGATCGTGTAGCCGGCCGAGATGATCACGTCGTCCGCCCTGCCGACGAACCAGAAGTACCCGTCCTCGTCGCGGTAGGCCCGGTCGCCGGTTATGTAGTAGTCCCCTCTGTGGGAGGCGGCCGTCTGCTCCGGCTGGCGGTAGTACTCTCTGAAGAGCGCGGGCATCCCCCGGCGCAAAGCGATGTCTCCCGGCTCCCCCGGAGCGCACTCGTTCCCGTCCTCGTCTATGACCCTCACGTCGCAGCCGGGGGAGGGCAAACCCATCGAGCCGGGTCTCACCTCCACGCCGGGGAAGTTGCCGACGATGAGCGTGTTCTCCGTCTGCCCGTAGCCGTCGTAGATCGTGATCCCGTGCAGCGCGCGCCAGCGCTCTATGACGGCCGGGTTCAGCGGCTCCCCCGCCGAGACCGCGTGGCGGATCTTCGAGAGGTCGGCCTCCTCCAGCTCCTTCGTCTTCGCCAGAAGCCGGTACTCTGTCGGGGCCTGGCAGAGGACGGTGATGTCGTGGCGCTGCAGCAGTTCGATCCGCTCCTTCGAGTCGAAGGGGCCCTCGTGGAAGAAGATCTCGGTGCCCCAGCTCCAGGGGCCGAGGATGACGTTCCAGATGCTCTTGGCCCAGCCGGTCCCGGAGGTGCACCACAGGCGGTCGCCCTCCTGCAGGTCGAGCCAGTAGCGGGACTGCATCCGCTTGGCGTGGGTGTAGCCGTGGGTGTGCAGCACGCCCTTGGGATGCCTGGTGGTGCCCGAGGTGTAGAGCAGGAACGCCGGCTCGTCCGCGGCGGTGTCTTCGGCGGAGAACTCCTCGGAGGCGGCCCCGGTGATCTCCGCGAAGCTCTCCCAGCCCTCGCGGCCTTCCCCGAGGAGTACTAAGTTCCGGATCGAGGGTGCATCCTGGCGCATCCTCTCCACCTCCGGAGCACCGTCGGCGTCCGAGACGACCATCACCGCCTCCGAATGGTTCGCCCGATACTCCAGGTCGCCCGCGCGGAGCATCGGGGAGCAGGGGATGGCCACCGCCCCGAGCTTCAGCAGCCCGACGAGCACCGCGTGCCACTCCGGAACCTTGCCGAGCAGGACCATCACCCGGTCGCCCCTCTTCACGCCGAGCTCGCGGGCGGCGTTCGCGAAGCGGTTCGAGATGCGGGCGAAGTCCGCGAAGGTGAGATGGCGCTCCCCGCCGCTCGTGCCCAGCCAGAGCATGGCCGGGCGTCCTTCGTCCTCGGCCCAGCGGTCGACCACGTCTCGACCGAAGTTGAAGCGCTCGGGGGTCTCCCACGCGAAGCCTGCATAGGTTTTCGTGTAATCACCGATGTTGGCCACGGCTCCTCCTTTTCTCTTTCCCCTGGCTGTACATTCTATACCTGCGGGGAAAGATGCATGCTTTGAGGCTGGAAGTTCAGCGGTTGCGGCTGGACTTCACGCGGCGGACCTTCTTCGGGTGGGCCTGGTGTTTGCCGATGATCGAGATCGTCCCGTCCATCTCCAGCACGGCGGTCTCGACGTCGGCGGTGGAGTCGATCCCGTGTTCCCGGATCGCCTCCTCCAAGTCCGCCAGGCTCACCTCCTCCCGCCGCAGGTTATCGTCGAGCACCCGTCCCCGGTAGACGAGCATGACCGGCTGGCGTTCCAGATGCCTCCTCAACCAGGTGTTGCGGGCCACCAGGTGGTTGAGCGTGAGGAGTATGACCGCGCCGAGGAGGCCGCCAGTCAGGCTGACGTCCGGACCTATCATGGCGTTCTGCACGACGTTCGAGATCAGGAGCAGCACGACCAGGTCGAAGGGCGTCATCTGTCCCAGGGTGCGTCTGCCGGCCAGGTAGAGGAACAGGAGCAAAACCAGGTAGACGATGGCGACCCGGATGGCGGTGAAGAGGATCGTCGCCGGATCGCCGAGCATCTGCGAGAGGTGGCCCGAGAGGGATCCGGTCACCATCAGTGCGGCTGCGGGGGTGCTCATCATACGCTCCAGTGGCTCATTCTACGCCGGGGGGTGGATTTTGGGATAATGAAGCGAGTTTATGGACTCGCCGGGGTTTCACCACCCGTCCTCCGCACGGCCCGCCCGAAGTGTGGGGTCCAGGGCGTCCTACGACGCGGTTATCGTGGGGGCGGGGCCGAACGGGCTCGCGGCGGCCGTCGAGCTGGCGCGGCGGGGGCTCCCGGTCGCGGTCTTCGAGGCTGCGGAGGTTCCTGGAGGGGGCTGCCGCTCGCAGGAGGTGACGCTCCCGGGCTTCGTGCACGATCTCGGGTCCGCGATCCACCCGCTCGGGTACTCCTCCCCTTTCTTCCGGACGCTGCCGCTCGGGGAGCACGGTCTCGAGTGGGTCCACCCCCCGGTCCCCCTCGCCCACCCGCTCGAAGGCGGGGAGGCCGTGCTGCTCTGGCGCTCGGTGGAGGAGACCGCCCGCAACCTCGGGGAGGACGCCTCAGCCTACCGCGACCTCATGAGCCCCATCACGGGCGACTGGGAGAAGATAGCGGGCGCCGTCCTCGGTCCGCCGCGAATGCCCCGGCACCCGCTCGCGCTCGGCGCCTTCGGGATGTATGCCATGAGGTCGGCGCGCGCGCTCGCGGAGGGTCTCTTCCGCGGGGAGCGGGCGCGGGCCCTCTTCGCCGGTTGCGCCGCCCACTCGTTTCTCCCGCTGGAGCAGAGGCCTTCTGCCGCCTTCGGGCTCGTGCTCGCGGCGCTCGGGCACGCGGCGGGCTGGCCGTTCCCGAAGGGCGGGGCGCAGAGGATCACCGACGCCCTCGTCTCCTGCCTGCGTTCCCTGGGCGGGGAGGTCCACGTCGGAAGCCCCGTGAGCTCCGTGGCGGAACTTCCGGCGGCGAAGGTCGTCCTGCTGGATCTGACCCCGAGGCAGGTGCTCGGGGTGGCCGGGGAGCGCCTGCCCGCCCGCTACCGCGCGCGCCTCGCCCGCTACCGTTACGGGCCGGGCGTCTTCAAGGTCGACTACGCGCTGGAGGGGCCGGTGCCGTGGGAGGCGCGGGAGTGCGCCCTCGCGGCGACCGTACACGTCGGGGGGACGCTGGAGGAGATAGCCGGGGCCGAGGGCGCGGTGGCGCGGGGGGAGCACCCGGAGAGGCCGTTCGTCCTCGTCGCCCAGCCGAGCCTCTTCGACCCCTCGCGGGCGCCGGAGGGGCACCACACCCTCTGGGCATACTGCCACGTCCCCAACGGCTCGACCTTCGACATGACGGAGAGGATGGAGGCGCAGCTGGAACGCTTCGCCCCCGGCTTCAGGGAACGCATCCTCGCCCGCTCGACGATGAACGCCGCGGAGCTCGAACGCTGGGATGCCAACCTGGTCGGCGGGGACATAAACGGGGGGCTGATGGACCTGGGGCAGCTCTTCACCCGCCCCGTGGCGAGCCCCGTGCCGTATGCCACGCCGGCAAAGGGACTCTACATCTGCTCCTCCTCGACCCCGCCGGGGGGCGGAGTGCACGGTATGTGCGGCTACTTCGCCGCCCGCGCCGCGCTGCGAGACCTGCGGCGGGGTAGACTGTAGGTGTAGCTGGCGGCGCTCTGGAGGTGTCGAAGTGGAGAGAGCCGTGGTCCTGGGGGCGGCGAGAACGCCGTTCGGCAAGCTCGGTGGTGTGCTATCTGCACTGAGCGCGCCGGAGCTGGGCGGCGCGGCGATAAGGGAGGCCGTCGACCGTGCAGGGGTCGAGGACGAAGAGATAGAACACTCGGTCTTCGGCATCGTGGTGCAGGCTGGCGTCGGCCAGATCCCTTCGCGGCAGGCCAACCGGCACGCGGGGCTCCCCTTCTCGCTCACGACCGAGACGCTGAACCAGGTGTGCGCCTCGGGCCTGAGGAGCGCGGTCCTGGCGGAGACCATGATCCGGGTCGGGGACTACCGGGTGGTCCTGGCAGGTGGGATGGAGAGCATGTCGAACGCCCCGTATCTGCTCGAGAAGGCGCGCTGGGGGGCCCGGATGGGCGACTTCGAGGCGGTGGACGCGATGATCCACGACGGGCTCCTCGACGCCTTCGAGCACGTGCAGATGATCCGGTTCGGAGCCGAAGGGGCGAGGCGTTACGGCCTCTCGCGCGAGGAGCAGGACGAGTGGGCGCTGCGCTCGCACCGCAGGGCGGCCGCCGCGACCGACGAGGGCCGCCTCGCGGAGGAGATCGTCGGGGTGAAGGTGCCCGGCAGAAAGGGTCAGACCACGTTCGTGGAGCATGACGAGCCGATCCGACGCGACACCACCCTCGAGAAGCTGGCGAAGCTGCCGCCGCTCGAGGAGGGTGGGACCGTTACCGCGGGGAACGCCCCGGGCGTCACCGACGGAGCGGGGGCCCTGGTGCTCTCGAGCGAGACGTTCGCCAGGGAGCGCGGCCTCGCGCCGCTCGGGACGATCGTCGCCCACGCCAAGGTCGCCGAGGGCCCGCCGGACCTCCTGACGGCGCCCGGGAACGCCGCGAGGCTCGCCCTCAGGAAGGCCGGCTGGAGGGCGGAGGATCTCGACCTCGTCGAGATCAACGAGGCGTTCGCCGGCGTCGCGATCCACTCCGCGCGCATCCTCGGCGTTGACCCGGAGATCGTCAACGTCAACGGCGGGGCGCTCGCGCTCGGCCACCCGATAGGCGCCTCCGGGGCGCGCATCCTGATGACGCTCCTCTACGAGCTGCGCCGCCGGGGCGGCGGGCGAGGGCTCGCCGCGATCTGCTCCGGCGGCGGCCAGGGGGACGCCGTGCTGGTCGAGGTCTAGCGTCGCCCCCCTCCCTCTGGCACAATGGGCCTGCAACCGTAGGGAGGGGGTAATAAGCTATGCAGGATGCGATCTCGCGCCGGGGCTTCCTCGGGCTCGCGGGCGGCGGGGCGGCCGGGCTCGCGCTCTGCGGCCTGGCCGCGGGGCAGAAGCCGGCGGAAGCCGCGAGCGGGGGAGGTGCTTCTCAGGAGCGCTGCGGCAGGCCTGAGGTTCCCAAACGAGAGTTTCGGGCAGTCTGGGTCGCGAGCGTCTCCAACATAGACTGGCCCTCACGTCCCGGGCTTCCGGCGCGCCGTCAGAAGCGGGAGCTCCTCGATATCCTCGATGCCGTGCGCTCGCTCGGGATGAACGCCGTCATCCTGCAGGTGCGCCCGGCGGCGGACGCGCTCTATCCTTCCAGGTACGCGCCGTGGTCCTCTTACCTGACGGGTTGGCAGGGGAGGAGCCCCGGCTACGATCCCCTCGCCTTCGCGGTGGAGGAGGCCCACCGCAGGGGGCTGGAGCTGCACGCCTGGTTCAACCCCTACCGGGTGAGCACCGGGTCGAGCCTGCGCGGCCTCGCGCCGCGCAGCCCGGCGCGTGAGCATCCCGGCTGGGTCGTCCGCTACGGCGACGGGCTTTACTTCGACCCGGGGATCCCCGGCGTGCGGCGTCTCATCGAACGTTCGGTGATGGAGGTGGTCGGGAGGTACGACATCGACGCCGTCCACCTCGACGATTACTTCTACCCCTATCCGGTCTCCGGGGAGGGCTTCCCCGACGGCGGCACCTTCCGCCGCTACGGGAGGCGTTTCCGGAGCAAGGCCGCCTGGCGGCGGCACAACGTGGACCTGCTCGTGGGCGGGCTCTCCCGCCAGATAAAGCGCGAAAAACGGTACGTGAAGTTCGGGGTCAGCCCTTTTGGCATCTGGCGCAACCGCTCGGAGGACCCGCGGGGCTCGGCGACCAGCGGCCTCTCCTCCTACGACGACCTCTACGCCGACAGCCGCGGGTGGGTGCGGCGAGGCTGGCTCGACTACGTCGTCCCGCAGGTCTACTGGGACTTCGGCTACGGGCCCGCCCCCTACGAGGTGCTGGTGCGGTGGTGGGCAGAGCAGGTGCGGGGTCGCGGGGTGGAGCTGTACATCGGGCAGGCGGCGTACAAGATCGGGAGCGGCGGCGCCTGGGACGACCCAAACGAGATGCCCTCGCACGTGCGCTTCGACCGCCGCCATCCGGGGGTTAGGGGCGACGTCTACTTCAGCATGAGCGACGTGCTCAAGAACCCGCTCGGGTTCCGCGGCCGCCTCGCGCGCGACCTCTACCGGCATCCCGCGCTGATCCCGGCGATGCGCCGGCCCGGCGGTGCTCCGCCTCACCCGGTGCTGCTGCGGGCGAGGAACACCAGGCGGGGCGTAATGCTCGAGTGGCGCGCCCGGGGGAGGCCGGATGATGCGCTCTACGTCGTCTACCGCTTCGGTGGGGCGAGGAGGCCCGGAGCCTGCGACCTGCGGGACGGGCGCAACATCCTCAAGGTCGTCCCGGCCGGCCGCTCCGGGACTCTTTCCTGCTTCGACCGGACGGCCCGCCCCGGGCGCCGCTACACCTACTGCGTGAGCGCTGTGGACCGGCTCCACCACGAGAGCCCGCCGGGCGGACGGGCCGTCATCACGGTGCGTTAGTGGGGGTGGGTGAAGCGCGCTCCCTCGGTTCCGTCCTTCGTGGGGATGTCCAGGAGCTCCGGGGTCTCGTGGTCGACCTGCAGCGTGGTGTGGCTTATCCCGAAGCGTTCCTCGAGCAGCCCTTCGAGCTCGCGGCGGCGCCTGTGGCAGTCCTCGTTGCGTCCGACCAGCACGTGGGCCGAGAGGGCCGGAAAGCCGGAGGTGACCTCCCAGACGTGCAGGTCGTGGACGTTGACTATGCCCGGGTGTGAGATCATGACGTGCCCTATCTCGTCGGGGTCGAGGCCTTTGGGGGCGGCCTCCATGAAGATGCGCCCCGAGTCGCGCACCAGCCCGAAGCCCGCCCGGAGCATTATCGTGGCGATGACGAGCGCGGCCAGCGCGTCGGCGCGGTAGTAACCGCCGGTGAAGTAGATGATGCCGCCCGCGATCGTCGTCGCGATGAACGAGTAGAGGTCGGTCAGGATGTGCTGGAAGGAACCTTCGACGTTGAGGCTCTCCCTGTTCGCCTTCGCGAGCGTGAAGGTGGCGAGCAGGTTGACCCCGATGCCGGCGAGCCCGACGACGAGGACCAGCCCGCCCTCGACCCGCGGCGGGTGCAGCAGGCGGACTATCCCCTCGTAGTAGAAGAGCGCCGAGAGCACCAGGAGGCTGACGCCGTTTATCTGGGCGCTCACTATCTCCGAGCGCTTGAGGCCGTAGGTCATGATGCCGTGGGCGGGCCTCTGCGCGAGGCGCATCGTGACGAGCGCGAGCGCGAGGGCTCCGGCGTCGGTGAGCATGTGCCCGGCGTCGGAGAGCAGCGCGAGGGAGGAGGCGAAGAAGCCCAGCACGCCCTCGGCGAGCGTGAAAGCCCCGATCAGGCAGAGGGCCACCGCCAGGTAGCGCCGATCTGCCCCGGGATCCAGCCGGTGGTCGTGTCCTTCGTGTCCTTCTCCTGCAGCGGACATCGCGCCCTTTGCACCTTTCTCGGAGAGCTCTGTCTCTTCCGAGCTTAATATTACCGCCGCAGGAGGTTCTCCTGGGGTTTATGTGGGACGTCTCCGCCGGGTGCCACGGTGGTCTGGTAGGTCAGGAGCTTGGTACCTCCATCCTCGTCCCCGTTGTCCGGGGCCACCCACACCGTGAGCCGGTCGCCGGTGGCCGCGATCTTGAAGGGGTTTCTCGTGGCCACGTGTCCCGCGGGCGACCAGTACTGGAACGGGACCTCGTGCTGCGCGGCGTGGTCGCGCAGGTCGATCAGAGCTATGCCGCCGAGTTCGTAGGTTCCGCTCCGGGATGCGGAGGGGCTCTGCGGAAGGTCTGCGATGCCGCCGCAGATCATCTCATGGCCGGGGAGGTGCTGGCAGTCCTGGTAGTCGATGAAATAGTCCGGGTTTTCCCAGGATGAGATCCGCCTGCCCCTGGTCGTCCACTCGTAGAAGCGGCGCGAGCCCCAGTCGTTGCCGATGAGGTGTCCGGTCCTGGGGTCACGGACGATGCCGCCGATGTGGTCGTTAACCTCGAACTGCCGGTGTACGGCGAGTGTCCGGGCGTCGATGCGGTAGATGATCGCACTGCTGTCGGGCCGGTACTGGGCGACCGGGACCCAGACATTCTCGCCGTCGAAGTCCATGCCTCCAGGGTGGTACACGTGGCCTTCGCCGAGGATGATGTCGCGCTGCAGATGACCCTCGCGATCCAGGACGAAGACGTGGCCTACGCCTTTGCCTGGTGTGCGGTCATAGCGGTGCCCGGGCCCGGAGTACTTCCTGGGCGGCACGATGACCTGTACCGCGGAGAGGAAGATGCGATGCGGCGTGATAGCAAGCCCCTCGGTGTGGTAGGTCTGGAAGCGTAGCGGGAGCTCCCCTGTCAGGCGCCAGACGGTATCCCGGTCGACAGCCCGAAAGTCGCGGGCGATCGTACCCCCCCGCGCACCCTCCCCATGGTTGGGGGTGCGGGCGAGTACGACGGTGCCCACGAGGGTGAGGATGGCGAGGAGGGTGGCCGCGACCGTCGCGGCCACCCTCCCGGAGAAGATTGTTCCCTTCATGGTTTGAAAGCCTCCCTGGATCCTTTCAGCCCCCGTGGCGTATCGCCTCTCTGGTCTTCGGGTCGAGGAAGAGCCTGTGGGCGCGTCTGCCGTGCGAGAAGTCGAGCATGTTCAGGAGGCTGCCCGCCTTCGCGTCGAAGGAGTGGTTGCCGATGCGCCCGAGGTTCCAGTTGTCCTCGATGAAGCGCAGGATGGAGGTCTGGTCGGTCACCGTGTGGTCGACGAAGTTCTGCTTCGCGTACGGAGAGATGACGAGGAGCGGGAGCCTCGGGCCGTAGCCGCAGCGGTCCTGGTAACCGCCCATCACGTTCTCCGGCCTGCTGCCGCAAGAGGTCCCGGAGAGCGCGTCGTTCTGCGGGTCGTTCGACTGGTTGACGATCGGGCCCATCTGGTGGTCGTACCAGCCGTCGGAGTCGTCGTAGGCGATTATGATCGCCATGTCCTTCCAGGCGTGGAGCCTCTGGAGGCGGTTGATCGTGTTCACGAGGAACTCCTGCTCGTCGAGCGGGTCGGAATAGTAGGCGTGACCGTCCTGGTAGGCCGGGGCCTTGAGGAAACTCACCGCGGGCAGGTGACCGGAGTCTGCGGCCCTCCAGAAGTCCGAGAGATCGTACTGGTGGTTCGCCCGGTCGGTCTTGCCGATCATGGCGACCGAGCTCGGCGGCAGGTGGTCGGGGTTGGCAGTCGAGGGGTAGTACTGGAAGGGCTCGTGGTGGGGGATGTAGTCCTTGGAGACGATGCCCGCCATGTTCGCGTGCGACTGGTTGCAGTCGCGGAAGCCGCCCTCGAACCAGCCCCAGGTTACGTTCTTGGCGTTGAGCAGATCGCCTATGTTCTTGTTCTTCGGGTCGATGGACTTCGTCGTATCGCGCGTGTCGCACCTGTCACCGGCCGGCTGCGGGTCGCCGATCATGGTCCCGTTCGCGCTCACCGCCGGGCTCGTCTGCGCAAATCCGTGGGTCTGGCCGGAGACCAGGTTTATCGCCCCCGGACTCGAGGGTCCGAAGGTGGTGCCGTAGGAGTTGTCGCTCATCGCGAAGTGCTGGGCGTAGTTCCAGAGGGCGGTCACCGTGTTGCCGTCGTAGTAGCCCATCACGACGCCCGCGCCCTTGCCGTAGTCCTGGCAGGCGTCATCCCCGCGGCCGACGGTCTCGACGAAGCGGTCCATCAGGCCCGAGTCGAAGGCCTGCTGCTCGGCCGTGTAGCCGTGGTCCTGGTCGCAGGTCTCGAACTGGGAGCGGTCGAGCCGGAACGGCTGCACGGAGTTCGGGTTGTTCGGCGCCTGAAGCGTCTCGTTCAGCCCGTTGACCGAGGGGGTGTCCTTACTCGCGTGGAAGGCCGGCTCGCCGGGCGGGTTCTTCGCGTTGGGGTAGGTGCCGAAGTAGTGGTCGAAGGAGACGTTCTCCTGGAAGATCACGACCACGTGCTTTATCGGCGTGGTGGTCTGGCTTCCCCTGTGAGGTGGGGCGTGGTGACCCGCTTCGGGTGAACCGCTTCGGGCCATCGCGACGACCGCCGTGAGGGCGATGAGTCCCACGGCCAGGGCCAGTACGGGCAGCAGCTTCTTCAAGCGCATCCTCCTCTCCTCATCTTCCTTCCTCGGGCTCGGAGCCCATGATCTTCTCGTGCAACGGGGCCGGCATCCTGGAGTCGCGGCCCTTTATGGATTTCCAGATCGCCCGGTTGAGCCCTATCTCCGGGGTGGCGTCCTCCCGGGTGAAGTCCATCCTGGAGGAGGCCTTCGCCATCGGGGCGTTCTTCGGGTTGGTGGGTGCGCCGGGGTCGCCGAAGGGGGTGACCTCGGGTTGCTTCGCCTCGTACGGCCGGAAGTTGGGGTGGTTGGTGAACGATCTCCACATCCTCGTCGCCCGCGAGTCGGTGATGCTCATCGGAGAGAGCCCGAGCAGGTCCTCGATCGTCGCGATCATCGAGGAGGTGTCGTAGTGTGTGGAGTCCACCCTGCCTCTCTGGGTGTAGGGGCTTATCGCGAGGGCGACGGTGCGGTGGGCGTCCACGTGGTCCGGGCCGTCCTGGGCGTCGTCCTCGACGACGAAGATGACCGTGCTCTTCCAGTAGCGGCTGTGGGAGACGGTCTGCACCAGCCGTCCGAGGGCCAGGTCGTTGTCGGCGACGTAAGACTCGGGGGTGGCAGCTCCGGGGACGGTGCCCATGGTGTGGTCGTTGGGGAGCCGGACTATCTCGAGCGCGGGCAGGTTGCCGTTCCTCTCGTAGCGGTGGAACTCGCGCGCCCACTCGGGCTCGCGCTTGAGGTGGTCGGAGCACTCCAGATTGAACCCGTCGTAGCGGGTGTCCACGTGATCCCCGAAGCGCCGCTGCAGGTGGGTGACGTCCGAGGTGTTGCCCGCCCCGCCGCAGACGCCGGGGATCTCGGTGTACTCACCGTAGTCGCGGTAGGAGACCCCGTGGGCGTAGGCGTCGTCCCACAGGTACCCCACCGTCTGGGCCGCCGCCGGGCGCGGGACCGAAGGGTCCGAGGCGAGGGGCTCGCTGTAAAACTGCATCCCGAGGGGTACGTCCTCGAAGTCGTAGGCCCGCTCGCTGCCGCGGGGCCTCGGCGAGTAGTTCACCGGCCAGGTCTTGTCCACGTAGTCTGTGGCATTGGCCTGAGTGGACCAGTTGTGCCCGTCAGCGGAGACCTCGGCGTCGGTGTAGAAGTTGTCGAGCGTCACGAAGCGCCGTGCGAGCGCCCGGTGGTTCGGGGCGGAGTCATCGCCGAAGAGGTCGAGCCTCGGGTCGCCGTTGCCCTTGCCCAAAGAGCCGAAGATCTGATCGTAGGTGCGGTTCTCCTTGATGACGTAGATGACGTGCTTGATGTTCCTGCGCAGCACCGGCGGCTCCGGCCTCCTGCGGGCGTGGACCTGGTTGTTGCTTTTGACCTCGTTGGTCAGGGCGCGCAGTCGGCCCTGGTTCTGCGGCACCGCGACGACCTGGACGGAGCCTTTGATCATGGTCCCGGAGTACTGGGTGTCCGGCGCTCCGTCGTGACCGCCGGGCGGGTCGCGGTCGGGGTCGAGCGGCGGGCAACTCTCGCGGATCGTGGTGAGCGGCCCGCAGCGGTTGGGCCCGGCCCCCGAGTCCTGGGTGTTGGTGATTACGAGCTTCCTGCCGTCCGGGGTTATCTGCACATCTGCCGGGTACCAGGAGGTGGGGATGAACCCCTCTACCCGCCGGCTGTCCAGGTTCACCACCGCGACCGCGTTCTCTCCGGCCTCGGCGACGTAGAGCGTCCTGCCGTCGGGGCTCACCGCGAGCCCGTCAGGGATCGCACCCTTCGGCCCGTTCGGGACGAGCGCGACGTCTATGTTCTCGACCAGCCTGTTCGTGCGGGTGTCTATCACGGAGACGGTGTCGCTGTTGGCGTTGGCGGTGTAGACCTCGTCGCGCCTGGGGTTGGCGGCGATGGCGCTCGGATGGTCGGCTGCGAGCGGCCGGTCGTGCGGCGAGAGGACGATGTCCTTCACCTTCTTCTGCGTCGCGGTGTCTATGACCGAGACCGTGCGGCCCATCCAGTTGGTGACGTAGGCGTATTTGCCCGTGTGGTCGAACGTGACATCCAGCGGCTCCAGCGCCTGTCCCAGGTCTATCGTCCCGGTCACTTTGTCGGTCTTCGGGTCGATGACCGTGACCTGGTAGCCGGGCGGATTTCCGGCATCCGAGGCCTGGGCGGAGAGGTCGTTGGCGACGTAGACCCTGTCTCCGCGAGGCGTGTGGCCGTAGGCGAGCCCCGCCGGGAAGTAGGGGGTCGGGATCTGGCCGGTCTCCCGGAGCCTGTCGCCGTGGACGCTGTAGACGTGCACCACGTCCTGCCCACCGCCCGAGGCCCACGCCTTCGTGCCGTCGGGCGAGTAGACGACCCCGTAGAAGACCGCGGGACCCCCGTCCTCGAGCGCGTCGTAGCGTACGAAGTCCGTTCTCCTGTGCTCTCTCAGATCGAACAGATCCGTCGAGTCGATGCGGGCCGCCCCGCTGCTCACCGTGAGCAGGTGCCTCCCGTCCGGCGAGAGCGCCGAGCCCATCGGCCCCTGGAACCCGACCGCCTGCTTGGAGACACTGAACTCGATGCCCGCGGGCTGTATCCGCCAGCCGGCCGGGGTCAGTGGGATGTCTTTTCTGACCTCCCTGATCCTCTGCCGGTGTTTGACCCCGGCGTGGTGGGCGGGCGTGCCGCCTCTACCAGAGGTGATCGTGAGCCCGGCGAAAAAACAGACCAGGCTGAGCAGAACGAGCGGAAGGGCAAAACGCGAGAGTGCCTTCATTCTTTCCCCCTACCTTCCTTTCAGGCGCCGTCGCTGGCGCCGCCACCCGAATGTAATTGTCGTGACAGGCGCATCACATGTCAACCCGGAACCCTGCCACGCCCGGGCACTCTAGCATGGTCCTACGGAAGGCCGGTTAAAGCCAGATGAAAAGCGAGCAAAATCGTGGTGAACCCCGCCAGGTGGGTTCATTTCCGAGCTTGTGTAAAGTGGTATGTAGTAACACAGGATCCAAGAAGGCCCGAAGATGGAGACTGGGAGGGGAGGGCCTGCTCTCGGGCGCCGGCGCGGCGGGCGGGAGAGGAGTGCGAACTTCCTCGCTGGGGCTTGCCTCGCGGAGTTCGAGGCGGTGATGAGCTATCCGTTGGCGTCGAAGAACCCTGATGGGGTGCTGTCGGGGGTGAGGGAGGTGCCTGGGCGTGTGTCGAGGAGTAGCTCTCGCACGCACGGCGGTTCGCCGCCAAGATCAAGGAGCTCTACGGGTTCCCCTGCTCGGTGGAGTCCAGGGCAGGCCTGTCCGCCGCCCCCGGGGATCAGACCGACGTCGTGAGCGTGATCGAAGCCGGGTGGGAGCCGCGCCACCTGCGCCTCTTCGAGGGGGATGTACGAGATTCGGGCGTGAGGGTGGTCGGGGTGTCGAGGCCTCTGCGTTTGAATGCGAGGTAAATACTAGTATCCTAGGCTCCTACGTGAACCGGTAAGTAACAGTGGGAGGAGCCAGGAAAGTGCGGGACGCCTATCCCACGGTCGTCATAGAGGACGTCTACCCGGAGCTCGATTGCGGGCGGCATCCGGTCAAGAGGGAGGTCGGTGACCGGCTGGAGGTCTGGGCCGACATCTTCAAGGAGGGGCACGACCGGGTCTCCGCGGTCCTGCGCTACCGCAGGAAGGGCGAGCGGCGCTGGTCCGAGGTGCCCATGCGCCACGTGGAGAACGACCGCTGGACGGGGAGCTTCGTGCTCGAGGAGAACGCCCGCTACGAGTACACCGTCTGTGCCTGGCCCGACCACTTCGGCTCCTGGTGCGAGGAGGTCGAGAAGAAGCTCGGTGCCGGGCAGCGGGTCGAGGTCGAGCTCGTCGAGGGGAGGGAACTCGTGAAGGAGGCTGCCTCCCGCACCCGGAGCAGGAAGCTCAAAGAGGTGCTCTCGGCCTTCGATGAGGCGGCATACCAGGAGAGGCTCCGGCTTTTGCTCTCGCGGGAGGTGCGCGGGCTCATGGCGGCCCACCCGGACCGGTCGGCGGCCACGGCCCACCGCACCCTCGAGGTCGTCGTCGACCGCGAGCGGGCGCGCTACGGGGCGTGGTACGAGATGATGCCCCGCTCGCAGGGGACGGTCGAGGGCAAGAGCGCGACGTTCAAAGACTGCGAGCGGCGGCTGCCGGAGATAGCCGGGATGGGCTTCGACGTGGTCTACCTCCTGCCGATACACCCGATAGGCCACACCAACCGCAAGGGCCCGAACAACACGCTGACCGCCGGCCCCGAGGACCCGGGCAGCCCCTACGCCATCGGGAGCGAGGAGGGCGGGCACAAATCCGTCCACCCCGAGCTCGGCACGCTGGAGGATTTCCGCCGCTTCGTCGAGGCGTGCCGGGAGTGGGGGATGGAGGTCGCTTTAGACTTCGCGATACAGTGCTCGCCCGACCACCCCTACGTGAGGGAGCACCCCGAGTGGTTCCGCTGGCGGCCGGACGGCACGATCAAGTACGCCGAGAACCCCCCGAAGAAGTACCAGGACATCGTGAACGTCGACTTCCACAGCGAGAACTGGAAGGAGCTGTGGGAGGAGTGGAAGAGCGTCGTCCTCTTCTGGGTCGAGCAGGGGGTGAAGATCTTCCGGGTCGACAACCCGCACACCAAGCCGTTCGCCTTCTGGGAGTGGCTGATAAGGGAGGTCCAGGAGGAGCACCCGGAGGTGATCTTCCTCTCCGAGGCCTTCACCCGCCCGAAGGTGATGCATGAGCTCGCCAAGCTCGGCTTCAGCCAGTCCTACACCTACTTCACCTGGCGCAACACCCGCGGGGAGCTCACCGAGTACCTCTCCGAGCTCGCCCGGGGGTGGGCAAAGGAGTACATGCGGCCGAACCTCTTCCCGAGCACCCCGGACATCCTGCCGCCGATCCTGCAGGAGGGTGGCAGGCCCGCGTTCATGATGCGCTTCGTTCTCGCCGCGACCCTCTCCCCCTCCTACGGCATCTACAATGGCTTCGAGCTGTGCGAGAACCGGGGCATCCCCGGCCGGGAGGAGTACCTCGACTCCGAGAAGTACGAGTACAAGGTCTGGGACTGGGAGCGGCCCGGCAACATAAAGGATTACATAGCGAAGGTGAACCGCATCCGGCGCGAGAACCCCGCCCTGCACGAGCTCGAGAACCTCGTCTTCTGCGGCTCGGACAACGACGGCATCATCTTCTACGGCAAGACGCTCGAGGAGAACGCCATCTTCGTCGCGGTCAACCTCGACCCGCACAACCTGCGCGAGGGCAACGTCTACTTCCCGCTCGACCTGCTCGGGATCGCCGACGACGAGTGGTACACCGTCGAGGAGCTCATCTCCGGGGTGGACTACCCGAGCATGGGCTGGGGGCGCTACGTCAGGCTCGACCCGAACGTGAACCCGGCCGAGATCTACCGGGTCAGGAAGGAGGGCTGAGGTGTCGGGCGACCCCCTCTGGTACAAGGACGCGATAATCTACCAGCTCCACGTCAAGGCGTTCTTCGACTCGGACAACGACGGGATGGGCGACTTCCGGGGCCTGACCCAGCGGCTGGAGTACATCCGGGAGCTCGGGGCCACGGCGATCTGGGTGATGCCCTTCTACCCCTCCCCGATGCGCGACGACGGCTACGACATCTCCGAGTACAAGAACGTCCACCCTGACTACGGCACCCGGCGCGACTTCCGGGCTTTCGTCAGGAAGGCGCACGCTCTGGGTCTCAAGGTCATAACCGAGCTCGTCATAAACCACACCTCCGACCAGCACCCCTGGTTCCAGCGGGCGAGGAAGGCCCCGAAGGGCTCGGCGCTGCGCAACTACTACGTCTGGAGCGACACCGACCAGAAGTACAAGGACGCCCGCATCATCTTCACCGACACCGAGAAGTCCAACTGGACCTGGGACGAGGTCGCCGGGCAGTACTACTGGCACCGCTTCTTCTCCCACCAGCCCGACCTCAACCACGACAACCCCCGCGTCTTCCGCTCGATGATGAGCGTGATGCGCTTCTGGCTGGACATCGGGGTGGACGGGCTCAGGCTGGACGCCATCCCCTACCTCATCGAGCGGGAGGGGACCGACTGCGAGAACCTCCCCGAGACGCACCAGATCATAAAGCGGATGCGCGCCGAGATGGACGCCAGCTACGAGGACCGCTTCCTCCTCGCCGAGGCCAACCAGTGGCCCGAGGACGTGATGGACTACTTCGGCGACGGCGACGAGTGCCACATGGCCTTCCACTTCCCGCTCATGCCCCGCATCTACATGGCCGTGGCGCAGGAGAACCGCCACCCGATCGTCGAGATCATGCAGCAGACCCCGGAGATCCCGGAGAACTGCCAGTGGGCGATCTTCCTCAGAAACCACGACGAGCTGACCCTCGAGATGGTCACCGACCGCGAGCGGGACTACATGTACCAGACCTACGCCACGGACCCTCGCATGAGGGTGAACCTCGGCATCCGCCGCCGCCTGGCCCCCCTGATGGAGAACGACCGGCCCAAGATAGAGCTTCTGAACAGCCTGCTGATGAGCATGCCGGGGACGCCCATCATCTACTACGGGGACGAGATCGGGATGGGCGACAACGTCTTCCTCGGTGACCGCAACTCGGTGAGGACCCCGATGCAGTGGTCCCCCGACCGCAACGCGGGATTCTCCCGCGCCGACCCCGCCCGGCTCTACCTTCCCCCGATCATGGACCCGGTCTACGGCTACGAGTCGGTCAACGTCGAGGCCCAGAGCCGCAGCACGGGCTCGCTGCTGAACTGGATGAAGCGTCTGATCGCGGTGCGCAAGGCCCACAGGGCCTTCGGGCGCGGAACGCTCGAGTTCCTGCACCCGGGCAACCGCAAGATCCTCGCCTACCTGCGCGAGTACGAGGACGAGACGATCCTCTGCGTGGCGAACCTCTCCCGCTCGGCGCAGCCGGTCGAGCTCGACCTCTCGCGCTTCTCCGGGCGGGTCCCGGTGGAGCTGATCGGGGGCTCCAGCTTCCCCCCGGTCGGCAACCTGCCGTACTTCCTCACCCTCCCGGGCTACAGCTTCTACTGGTTCTCGCTCAGCAGGGAGGCCGAGCCGCCGCGCTGGCACGAGGAGTTCTCCCGGATGTCCGAGCTGCCGGTCCTGGTGCTGCGCGCCGACCGCATCCCGGCCTACAGGATGCGCCACGCCCCGCTGAGGCTCTCCGAGCGGCACCTGCGCCAGCTCTCCGAGGCGCTGCCGGAGTTCCTCGACCGCCGGAGGTGGTTCGCCGCGAAGGGCAGCGGCATCGGGCGCGTGGAGATCGCCGACCGGGTAGAGCCGGAGCCGGGGATGCTGCTCGCCACGGCGCGGGTCCACCCGGCGCAGGACGGGGCCTCCGCCCAGCTCTACTTCCTGCCGCTCTCCGTCGGCTGGGAGGACGGGGGAGACCTCGCCCCGCTCGAGATGCACACCGTCGCCCGCCTCAGGCGCCGCAACATGGTCGGCATCCTCTACGACGCGTTCGCCGACGAGGAATTCTGCCGCAGGATGGTCGGCTGGATGCGCGAAGGCCGGACGGTGGAGCTCGATGACGGCGGGAGGATACGCTTCCACGGGACCCGGGCGCTGGAGGGGCTTCTGGAGGGGGCCGAGGAGCCGCTCGACGTCCGGCGGGCCGGGGTGGAGCAGTCGAACACCTCGGTGATCCTCTCCGAGAGGCTCATCCTCAAGGGATACCGCCGCCTGCAGGAGGGAATGAACCCGGAGGTCGAGATAGGGCGTTTTTTGACCGAGGAGACCAGCTTCGAGAACACCCCGCCGCTCGCCGGGGTGGCGGAGCTCGAGCGGGAGGGCCGAGAGCCCGTGACCCTGGCCGTTCTGCAGGGCTTCGTCCCGAGCGACGGCGACGGCTGGTCCTACACCCTGAGCCACCTGGAGCGCCGCCTGGAGGAGCACCTGCTCTCCGCCGCCTGGAGCCCGGAGGACGAGGTGGCGGAGGAGGCCGCCGAGTCCGAGGCCGAGGACGAGTACTTCCGGCGGCTCGTGCGCACGCTCGGGTTGCGCACCGGCGAGATGCACGCCGCGCTCGCCACCCCGACCGGGGACGAGGCGTTCCGCCCCGAGGTCGCCTCCCCGGCGGAGGTGGCCGGGTGGGTCGAGGGCGTGCTCGACGACCTCAGGCTCACGCTCACCCTGCTCGAGCGGCGCCGCGACGGCCTGCCGGAGAGGGTGCGTCCGGCGGCCGGGCGCCTCCTGGACGCCGAGGCGGAGCTCTTCGATCTGCTCGAGTCCTCGTCCGGATACGACTTCGAGGTCGTCAAGACCCGCCACCACGGCGACTACCACCTGGGTCAGGTGCTCGTCGTCGGGGACGACTTCCAGATCATAGACTTCGAGGGCGAGCCCGCCCGCCCGGTGGCCGAACGCCGCGAGAAGCGCTGCCCCCTGCGCGACGTCGCCGGGATGCTGCGCTCCTTCGACTACGCCGCGCGCTCGGTGCTCGCGGGCGTGGAGGAGGAGAGGTACGGGGAGGCGGAGGAGTGGATCGAAGGCTGGGAGCGGCGCACCCGCGAGGCATTCATGGAGGGATACGCCGCGGGTGCCGCCGGATGCATCTCCTACCCGGAGGAACCGGAGCGCCTGCGGGCGCTGGTGGACCTGTTCACCGTCGAGAAGGCGCTCTACGAGATCCGCTACGAGCTTGAGAACCGCCCGGAGTGGGTAGGCATACCGATCGAAGGCATACTCGATCTTGTGCGCGAGAGAACGGAGGCCGGGTGATCCGGGAAGACGAGATACGTGCTGTGGTGAGCGGAGATCACGCCGATCCCTTCTCTATACTGGGTCTGCACGAGGAGGGAGGCTCGCTGGTGGTGCGGGCCTTCCTGCCGGGGGCGGTCTCGGCGGAGGCCGTATCTCCTGGCGGGGGCGCGCTCGGCGGCCTCCGTCGACTGCACCCCGAGGGCTTCTTCGCCGGGAGGGTGCCGGAGGAGGCCAGATCGGGCTACCGGCTGCGCGTCACCTACGGGGAAGGGGAGAGCGTGGTGCAGGAGGACCCCTACCGCTTCCCGCGCCTCATCGGGGACTACGACCTCTACCTCTTCGGCGAGGGGACCAACCGGCGCATCTACAAGAAGCTCGGCGCCCACCCGACGACCCTCGAGGGCGTGGAGGGGACGGCGTTCGCCGTGTGGGCCCCGAACGCCCGACGCGTCTCGGTCGTCGGGGAGTTCAACGGCTGGGACGGCCGGCGGCACGTGATGCGCAAACACCCGGCGGCGGGGGTCTGGGAGATCTTCGTCCCCGGCGTCGGCGAGGGGGCGCTCTACAAGTACGAGATCAAGGGACCCGACGGGAACCTGCTCCCGCTGAAGGCCGACCCCTACGGCTTCGCCGCCGAGGTCCCCCCGGCGACGGCCTCGATCGTCCACGACCTCACCCGCTACGAGTGGGGCGACGGGGAGTGGATGGAGGGCAGAGAGAAGAGGAACGCCCTCGACGCCCCGATCTCGATCTACGAGGTCCACATCGGCTCCTGGCGGCGGAACGAGGAGGGCTACTCGCTCTCCTACCGCGAGCTCGCCGACGAGCTCGTCTCCTACGTGAGCGAGCTGGGTTACACCCACGTCGAGTTTCTGCCCGTCGCCGAGCACCCCTTCTACGGCTCCTGGGGCTACCAGCCGCTCGGGATGTTCTGCCCGAGCGGCCGCTACGGCTCCCCCGACGACTTCCGCCACCTGGTCGACCGGCTGCACCAGGCCGGGATAGGCGTCATCGTCGACTGGGTCCCGGCCCACTTCCCCGAGGACGCCCACGGCCTCTCCCGCTTCGACGGCACCCACCTCTACGAGCACGCCGACCCCCGGCGTGGGCGTCACCCCGACTGGGGCACCCTCGTCTACAACTACGGCCGGAACGAGGTCCGTAACTTCCTCATCGCCAACGCCCTCTTCTGGCTCGCCGAGTACCACATAGACGCCCTCCGGGTGGACGCGGTCGCCTCGATGCTCTACCTGGACTACTCCAGGGGGCCCGGCGAGTGGGTTCCCAACCGCTACGGCGGCAACGAGGACCTTGAGGCCATAGACTTCCTCAAGAAGATGAACGAGGCCGTCTACGAGGAGCACCCCGGCGCGGCCACCATAGCCGAGGAGTCGACCGCCTGGCCGATGGTCAGCCGCCCGACCTACATGGGGGGCCTGGGGTTCGGCTACAAGTGGAACATGGGTTGGATGCACGACACTTTAGGCTACATCTCCGAGGATCCCATCCACCGCTCCTACCACCACGACGAGCTGACCTTCTCGCTCGTCTACGCCTTCAACGAGAACTTCATCCTGCCGCTCTCCCACGACGAGGTGGTCTACGGGAAGGGTTCGATCGCCTCGAAGATGCCCGGGGACGACTGGCAGAAGCTCGCCAACGTCAGGCTCCTCTACGCCTACATGTACGCCCACCCCGGAAAACAGCTTCTCTTCATGGGCGGTGAGCTCGCCCAGTGGTCGGAGTGGAACCACGACGCCCAGCTCGAGTGGCACCTGCTCGAGAACCCGGCCCACCGCGGGGTGTACGAGCTCGTGCGCGACCTCAACGCCCTCTACCGCACCACCCCGGCCCTGCACGAGGTGGACTTCGAGCCCGCCGGGTTCGAGTGGGTCGAGGGCGGGGACCGCCAGAACAGCGTGGTATCCTTCCTGCGCCGGGCGCGCGACCCCGGGGACTTCGTCTTCGTGGTCTGCAACTTCACCCCGGTCGTGAGGCACGGCTACCGGCTCGGGGTCCCGCGCGGGGGGCGCTACGTCGAGATCCTCAACACCGACGCTCCGAAGTACGGCGGGAGCGGCGTCGGAAACGGCGAGGTGGTGGAGGCATCCGCGGTGCCCTCTCACGGCCGCGAGCACTCGCTGGAGCTGACCCTTCCGCCGCTCGGGGCGCTCGTGCTCAGACCCGCCCGTTGAGATAGAAAGGTGCGAGAGAGACTTTGAGAAGACGCTACAGCACGAGGAGGGGCGACGTCTCTCCCGGCGTACCCTGTCCGCTGGGGGCGAGATGGGACGGGGCCGGGGTCAACTTCGCGCTCTTCTCCGAGCACGCCGAGCGGGTCGAGCTGTGCCTGTTCCGCCCGGACCGCCGGCGCGAGACCGAACGCATCGAGATGCCCGAGCGCACCGACGGGGTCTGGCACTGCCACCTCTCCGACGTCCGTCCCGGTCAGCTCTACGGCTACAGGGTCTACGGTCCCTACGACCCCTCCCACGGCCACCGCTTCAACCCCAAGAAGCTCCTCCTCGACCCCTACGCCTTCGACATCGCGGGTCCGCTCGACTGGCGCTACCCCCACTTCGGCTACCGCCACGGGGACGACCTCGTCCCAGACGGTCGGGACAACGCCGCGGGGGCGCTCAAGGCGAAGGTCGTCGAGAGAGCCTTTACCTGGGGGGACGACCGGCCGCCGCGCACCCCGCTGGACGAGACCATAATCTACGAGCTGCACGTCAAGGGCTTCACCCGGCGGCACCCGAAGGTGCCCGAGGCCCTGCGCGGGACCTACGCCGGGCTCGCCTCCGACGCCGCGATAGACCACCTGAAGAGGCTCGGGGTCACCGCGGTCGAGCTCTTGCCGGTGCATGCCTTCGTGCAGGACCGGCACCTGGTCGAGCGGGGTCTCGCCAACTACTGGGGGTACAACACCATAGGCTTCTTCGCGCCGGAGAGGCGGTACGCCGCCACCTCCGATCCGGTGGGCGAGTTCAAGACGATGGTCAAGCGGCTGCACGCGGCGGGGCTCGAGGTGATCCTGGACGTCGTCTACAACCACACCGCCGAGGGAAACCACCTGGGGCCGACGCTCTCCTTCCGCGGGATAGACAACGCGAGCTACTACCGGCTCTCCCCGGAGGACCCCCGCTACTACATGGACTACACCGGGACCGGCAACACTTTGGACACCACCCACCCGCGCGTGCTGCAGCTCATCATGGACTCTTTGCGTTACTGGGTGGAGGAGATGCACGTCGACGGTTTCCGCTTCGACCTCGCCACCACTTTGGGGCGCGAGAGCGACGCCTTCGACCCCGCGGGCGGCTTCTTCGACATCATCCGGCAGGATCCGGTAATCTCGCAGGTCAAGCTCATCGCCGAGCCCTGGGACGTCGGCGAGGGCGGCTACCGGGTGGGGGGCTTCCCACCGCCGTTCTCGGAGTGGAACGGCAAGTACCGCGACGTGGTCCGCGCCTACTGGAAGGGCGAGGGCGGGCTCGTCGGGGAGCTCGCCTCGCGGCTCACCGGCTCCAGCGACCTGTATCAGTCCGCCGGGCGCCGGCCGCAGGCGAGCATCAACTTCGTCACCGCCCACGACGGCTTCACCCTCGACGACCTGGTCTCCTACAACGAGAAGCACAACGAGGCCAACGGCGAGGACAACAACGACGGCGAGAACCACAACCTGAGCTGGAACTGCGGGGTCGAGGGTCCGACCGACGACCCGGAGGTGCTCGCGCTCCGGGCCCGGCAGAAGCGCAACTTCCTGGCGACGCTTTTGCTCTCGCAGGGGGTGCCGATGATCCTCGCCGGGGATGAGATGGGGCGCACCCAGCGGGGCAACAACAACGCCTACTGCCAGGACAACGAGATCTCCTGGCTCGACTGGGACCTCTCCGAAGACGATGAGGACCTCCTGCTCTTCACCCGGGGCCTCATCCGGCTGCGGCGCTCCCACCCGGACTTCCACCGCCGGCACTTCTTCCAGGGGCGGGCCTCGGAGGGGGTGACGGACGTCGCCTGGATCTCCCCGGACGGCAAGGAGATGACCCAGGAGGAGTGGAACACCTCCTACGCCCGCTCCCTCGGGATGCAGATCTTCGGCTCCGCTCGGGCGGGCTATCCCGAGGCGAGCCGTCCAGAGGCCGACGACAACTTCCTCCTCCTCTTCAACGCCCACCACGAGGAGCTGCCTTTCGTGATCCCGTCCGATCCCCCGGGCGCCCGCTGGCAACCGCTCGTGGACACCTTCTACCCGGCCTCCCGCGAGCTCTCCGGGGTCTACAAGCCCGGCGACCCCTACCCCCTTAAAGCCCGCTCGATGGCCGTCCTGATCCAGCTGCGCGAGGCCGGGGAGGACTTTTGAGATACCTGCATAGGATGCCCTTCGGAGCCGAAGTCCTGCCCGATGGCAGGACCCGTTTCTCCCTCTGGGCCCCCGCGGCGGAGAACGTCGACCTGGAGCTCGAGGGACGCACCCTGCCGATGGAACACCCGGCGGAGGGATTCTTCACCGCGACGGCGGAGGCCGCCCCCGGCTCCCGCTACCGCTACCGGGTGGACGGGGAACGGGTGGTGCCCGACCCCGCCTCCCGCCACCAGCCCGAGGGCGTGCACGGTCCGAGCGAGGTCGTGGACCCCCTCGCCTTCGTGTGGGAGGACGACGCCTGGAGGGGACGCCCCTGGGAGGAGGCGGTCGTCTACGAGCTGCACGTCGGCACCTTCTCCCCCGAGGGGACCTTCGCCGGGGTCGAGAGGAGATTGGACCACCTGGTAGACCTCGGCGTCACCGCACTCGAGCTGATGCCTCTCTCTGGCTTCCCCGGCGGGCGCAACTGGGGCTACGACGGGGTGCTTCCGTTCGCCCCGGCGGGGGTCTACGGCCGCCCCGAAGACCTCAAACGGCTCGTCCAGGCCGCCCACCGGCGCGGCCTGATGGTCCTGCTGGACGTCGTCTACAACCACTTCGGCCCAGAGGGAAACTACCTCCCGCTCTACGCGCCGCAGTTCTTCACCGACCGCCACCGCACGCCCTGGGGGCAGGCGATCAACTTCGACGGCGAGGGCAGCCGCTTCGTGCGCGACTTCTTCATCCACAACGCGCTCTACTGGCTCGAGGAGTACCGCTTCGACGGGCTGCGGCTCGACGCGGTGCACGCCATATTCGACGACTCGGAGGAGCACTTCCTCGTCGAGCTCTCCCGGCGGGTGCGGGAGTCCCCCGGTGCCGACCGCCACGTCCACCTGGTACTCGAGAACGTGAACAACACCGCCTCGTACCTGCGGCGTTCGGGGCCGGGCTTAAAACCCTACGACGCGCAGTGGAACGACGACATCCACCACGCGCTCCACACCGCGCTCACGGGTGAGAGCGCGGGCTACTACACGGACTTCGCGGACGCGCCGCTCTCCCACCTGGGGAGGTGCCTGGCCGAGGGGTTCGCCTACCAGGGCGAGCCCTCGCGCCACTTCGGCGGCGAGCGGCGCGGGGAGCCTGCCGCCGACCTCCCCCCGACCTCTTTCGTCGCCTTCGTCCAGAACCACGACCAGGTGGGCAACCGCGCCTTCGGCGAGCGCATCACCGACCTCGCGCCGGAGGAGGCGGTGCGGGCGGCCGCGGCGGTCTACCTGCTCTCTCCGCAGGTGCCGATGCTCTTCATGGGCGAGGAGTGGGCCGCCTCGAGCCCCTTCCCGTTCTTCTGCGACTTCGGGGAGGAGCTGGCCCCGCTCGTGACCGAGGGCCGCCGCGAGGAGTTCGCCTCCTTCCCCGAATTCTCCGACCCCGCGACGCGCGAGCGCATCCCCGATCCCTCCGACGAGAGCACCTTCCGGATGGCCGTCCTCGACTGGGAGGAACGCGAGGGTGGCATCCACCGCCGCCTCCTGGAGCACTACCGCGACCTCCTCGCGCTGCGAAAGCGCGAGATCTCCCCTCGCCTCGGCAACGTCCCCGGCGGGGCGGCGCTCTACCGCACCGTGGGGGAGCGGGGCCTCCGGGTGCAGTGGCCGCTCGGCGAAGGCTCGCTCCTCACCCTGCTCGCGAACCTGGGGGATGAGGAGCTCGGGGGCTTCGAGGCCGCCCCGGGACGCCTCCTCTACGCCACGGAGGGTGCCGCCCGGCAAGAGCGCACCCTCCCGCCCTGGTCGGTCGCCTTCTACCTGCGGAAGCCGGAGTGAGGGTCCCGCGCGCCACCTACCGCGTCCAGCTCAACCGCAGCTTCACCTTCTCCGACGCGACGCGCATCGTCCCCTACCTAGCATCCCTCGGCGTGAGCGACCTCTACGCCTCCCCATACCTCGAGGCCCGCCCCGGGAGCACCCACGGCTACGACATAACCGACCACAACGCGCTCAACCCGGAGATCGGAACCCACGGACATCACGAACGTCTCATCGACGCATTACATAAACACGATATGGGGCATCTGCTGGACATCGTGCCGAACCACATGGGGGTGGGACAGGACAACTGGCGTTGGCTGGACGTGCTGGAGAACGGTCCGGCTTCGCCGTATGCGCACTTCTTCGACATCGACTGGCAGCCGGTCAACCGGGGGGAGCTGCGGGGGAAGGTGCTCCTGCCGGTGCTCGGCGACCACTACGGGAGGGTGCTCGAGCGGGGGGAGCTCGAGGTCGTCTTCGATGCGGGGGAGGGGTCGTTCGCGGTGCGCTACTACGAGCATCGCTTCCCGCTCGACCCCGGGACCTACCCGATGATCTTCGAGGGGATGGAAGAGCCCGCCGGGGACGGGCGCACGCTGGAGTTCGAGAGCGTGATCACGGCGTTCTCCAACCTGCCCGGGAGGGAGGAGACCGACCCGGAGAGGATCGCCGAGCGGGTGCGCGACGCCGCGGTGAACAAAGGACGTCTCGCCCGGCTGTGCGAGGAGTCGCTCGAGGTGGCCCGGGCCGTCGAGGGTTGCGTCGAGAGGATCAACGGCGAGCGGGCGAAGCCGGAGAGCTTCGACGCGCTGCACCGGCTGCTCGAGGCGCAGGCCTACCGGCTCGTCTACTGGCGGGTGGCCTCCGACGAGATAAACTACCGCCGCTTCTTCTCGATAAACGACCTCGCCGGGATCCGGGTCGAGGACGGGCGGGTCTTCGACGAGACGCATCGTCTGATCCTGCGTCTCGTCGGCGAGGGGAAGGTGGACGGGCTGCGCATCGACCATATAGACGGGCTCTACGACCCGGCGGGTTACCTGCGCAGGCTGCAGGAGGAGGCCGCCCGCGTGCGCGGGGACGAGGACGACCTCTACGTGGTCGTCGAGAAGATCCTCGCCCCCCACGAGCACCTGCCGGATGGCTGGCCCGTCGCCGGGACGACCGGCTACGACTTCCTGAACCAGGTCGAGGGCCTGTTCATCGACCCGGCCGGGGAGAGACCGCTCGGGCGCGTCTACCGGCGCTTCCTCGGCCGGGAGGAGGACTTCGAGGAGCTTCTCGTGGGGTGCCGGCGCATGATCATGCAGAGCTCGCTCGCGAGCGAGCTGAACGTTCTCGCGCGGCGGCTGCTCGCGATCTCGAGCTACGGGAGGCGTTCTTACGACTTCACGATAAACGTCCTGCGCGAGGCCCTCGCCGGGATAGTCGCGCACTTCCCGGTCTACCGCACCTACGTCGACGCCGCCGGGCCATCCGGGGAGGACCGCCGTTACGTGGAGTGGGCCGTCTCGCAGGCGAAGAAGCGGAGCACCGCCGCCGACACCACCGTCTACGACTTCATCCGGGACGTGCTGCTGCTGGAGGTCGAGGGACCGGAGGAGTACCGGAGGATGGTCCTCGGGTTCGTGATGAAGTTCCAGCAGTACACCGGGCCGGTGATGGCCAAGGGGATGGAGGACACCGCGCTCTACCGCTACAACCGCCTCGTCTCGCTCAACGAGGTCGGCGGGGAGCCGGAACGCTTCGGGGTCTCCGTCTCCGCCTTCCACCACCTGAACGCCGGGCGCTACAGGCGCTGGCCGCACGCGATGCTCGTCACCGCGACCCACGACACCAAGCGTGGCGAGGACGTACGCGCCCGGATAAACGTCCTCTCCGAGATCCCGGACGAATGGCGCGGGCACCTCTTCCGCTGGTCCCGCACCAACCGCTCCCGCCGCCGCGAGGTGGAGGGCAGGCCCGCCCCCGACAGGAACGACGAGTATCTCCTCTATCAGACGCTCCTCGGCACCTGGCCGAACCACGAGATGGACGAAGGAGAGCTGGAGGAGTACGCCGGGCGCATCCGGCAGTACATGCAGAAGGCGATGCGCGAGGCGCAGGTCCACACCTCCTGGGTAAACGTGAACGAGGAGTACGAGCGCGCGGCGCTCGACTTCGCGTCCGCCCTCCTCGACCCGGAGAATGCCCTCTTCCTGGAGGACTTCATCCCCTTCGCCCGCCGCGTCTCCCGGCTCGGCGCGCTGAACGGCCTCTCCCGGACGGTGCTCAAGCTCACCTCCCCCGGCGTCCCGGACGTCTACCAGGGCACCGAGCTCTGGGACCTCTCGCTCGTCGACCCGGACAACCGCCGCCCGGTCGACTACGCCCGGCGCCGGGAGATGCTCGCGCGGCTGCAGGAACTCCCTCCGGGGGAGGTCCACACCCTCCTCTCCGACAGCCGCTGGGAGGAGGGCGCCCCGAAGCTCTACCTCACCTGGCGGGCGCTCGAGCTGCGGCGCGAGCGCCCTGCCCTCTTCGAGGGTGGGGAATACCTCCCCGTGGAGGCCGAAGGTGAGATGGCCGGCCACCTCGTCGCCTTCGCCCGCACCTGCGAGGGGGACGCCGCGCTTACGATCGCCCCCAGACTCTGCGCGCACCTCGAGAGGCTCCCGGGCTCCATCCTCCCCGACCCGGAGGAGTGGGACGGGACGAGGCTTCTCCTCCCACCAGAGCTCTCCGGACGTACCTGGCGGGACGTCCTCTCCGGTCGCGTCTTCGAAGGCGGGGCGTTTTCGCTCCGAGAGCTCTTCTCGTCCTTCCCCGCCGCCCTCCTCGTCTCCGAATAGAAACGGTTGTTTCAGAGCCCCGCCCGGGTTATAGTGGGTGGGGTGGGGAGAGCGGAGCTTTTCGGGAGAGGAGCCGCCTGCACGAGCTCTCGATAGCCGACGCCATCGTCCAGGTCGCCGGGCGGCGGGTGACGAAGGTGCACGTCAGGGGCGGGGAATAGAAGATGTGCCCGGACTCATGGTCGTGATGGAGGTGACCGGATGATCGACATGCTCGTCGGCGACCAGCTGCCGGGGATCTGCTGATGCCCCGTCACTCTTTGCCGGCTGGTGGTAGCGCCCCGGGTGGACCGTACCGGGTGCTCGGCGGGATGTCCGTGGCCGTCAAGGTCCCCGCCGCCAGGACCGAAGGGCAGGTGCTGATCGTCGAGAACACCAACCCGCGGACGGGAGGCCCACCGCGGCACCTGCACCACGCTCAGGAGGAGTGGTTCTACGCCGTCGAGGGAAGCTACGTGATCGAGGTCGGGGACGAGCGCTACGAGCTCGGGCCGGGGGACTCCCTCCTCGCGCCGCGGAAGGTGCCTCACGTCTGGGCCCACGTCGGAGAGGGAACGGGGCGGCTGCTCATCGCGTTCCGTCCCGCGGGGAGCATGGAGGCGTTCTTCGCGGGGCTGGCGCGCCTGGATGGCGGTTCGCCTCACGAGGAAGTGCAGGGACTGTTCCGCGAGTACGGCATGGAGGTGACCGGCCCGCCGCTGCTGGTCGAGTGATCCACGAAGGTGTCCCGTGGAGCCGTGGCGGAAGGCATGGTGCCATCACGCGCGTTGGTCCCTGCTTCATGACGGCTTTCAGCGGGTTGTCCACACCCACGCATCGCTTCATGAACGTCTTTTTGCTCCGCATTCCCCGCCCGCCTGCAATCCCCTGCACGGGCAGCCCAACGCGGTTCCGCATGACTGCGGGGAAGGGATTTTTACTGTATATACGTAATAACAGGTGCACGGCGTAAGGAGAGCCGTTCGACTTGGATCGTACAACGGTAAGATGCCCGGGATGCGGGCTTGAACTACCAAAGCAGAATCTGCCGGTTACCAGCCGTTACTATGCCTCTGAAGAGTGCTGGCAGTTGTACCTGGAACTGACGGCCTATCACCTATCGAGGTCTGATCCGGAGTTCATTCACCAGGTGGACGTCGATGCATATGGTGCACAACATGCGGGGGACGCAACACGTCCCGTTACGGTAGCATTCGCGCTGATCGGCCTTTACTTGGCGGTCGAGCGTGGTTACACGGGAAGACGGGTACAGCTTGCGCACATGGCTCTGGCGAAGCAGCGAATCGACTGGCCGCGGCTGCACCGGCCGGAGAGGCGAGCATCGTTGACCGTGCAGGACGTGTTGAAAGCCAGGCCAGGGAAGGAGAGGGATCAGACGTTGATGGAATGGGCCGCGTCCGTCTGGCGCGTCTGGGAGGAGGAGCACGAGTGGGTGAGGAGAGTATCACGAGAGTTTTTACACGTATAAGCGGATACTGTTGGTTTATTCATCAGCGACGCTGCATACTCCAGGAAGCAGCCCCGAGAGCCACCTTCCTGGAGGGCAGAGAGTTATGTCTATGCACCCCAAACCGATCGGTCCCGTCCCAGAAGATA